>JAAYGR010000219.1 GCA_012727675.1 Bacillota bacterium | reverse complement strand
TGGATTACAATGTCTTGGGGCATTATTACCGTTTCATCTACCTCGGAACACTAGCTAGTCTAGTACTGGTATTGATCTTTGGCCGGAGTGTCAGTGGAACCCAGGGGTGGTTTCGGTTCGGGTCAGTAGGCATACAGCCGGCAGAGTTTGCTAAGATCGGTGTCATCATTACTCTAGCTAAGCACCTGGATAAGAAAGACGGCCTTGATCAGCTGACAGACCTAATCTCTCCCTTTCTCCACGTGGGGATACCTATGCTGCTGATTCTCAAACAGCCGGATTTCGGTACTTCTATGGTATTTATCGGCGTGCTTTTTGGAATGCTGTTCATGGCCGGTGCTGACCACCGCCACCTACTGGCCATTGCCGGTACAGGGTTGGCGCTGTTTAGTACAGCGGCCTTTTTGAGTATCCGGGGGATTGTTCCGATCCTCGCGCCCCACCAGATCAGCCGCATTCTGGTCTTTTTTGACCCTTACAGCGACAGGACCGGTGCCGGCTGGAATGTGATTCAATCCATGATCGCCATTGGTTCTGGGGGACTCTTTGGCAAGGGACTTCTCCAGGGAACTCAAGCCCAGTTGAATTTTCTCCCGGCCCACCACACGGATTTCATATTTTCGGTGGTGGGAGAGGAGCTGGGTTTCTTGGGCTCTTTCATTCTCTTGGTTTTGTATTTGCTTCTCCTTTGGCGGGGACTTAAGATCATGACCCTGGCCAAGGATGACTATGGAGCAAATCTGGCAGCTGGCGTTGTAGCGATGCTTCTGTTTCACCTGGTGATCAACATCGGTATGACTCTGGGAGTGATGCCGGTAACGGGAATTCCCCTGCCTTTTATCAGCTATGGGGGAAGTTCGCTGCTGACTAATATGGCTGGGATTGGTCTTCTTCTCAATGTGTATATGCGGCGCCGGAAAATCATGTTCCAATAGCTCCAAGGCAGACCATGCCCCGGTACTATCGAAGGCCCCACCGCTAATATTAATATATTGATAATGGGACTACAGCGGGTTATAAATGTATTAACAATGGGATCTTAGCGGATCAAGGTGGGCTGCGCAACTAGGGCCGGCGGTGATGGGCGGTGGCGGCAGGGCATGCAGGTCGGGCGGATAGGCGGTATACGGATAGTATTCAATCCGTTTTTTCTTATATTGCTGATCCTGTTGGGGATAGCGGGGCATCTTCCCCGGGGCCTAGTTCTTTTTGGCATAGTGTTTCTCCATGAATTGGCCCATACACTGGTTGCTTCCGCCTACGGTGTACAGTTTTCAACTATCGAGCTGTTCCCCTTCGGCGGTGTGGCCAGCAGCGAGGAATTCCATGACCCCGATCCCTTTGCTGAGGCGATAATTGCCTTGGCTGGGCCCCTGACCAACGGCGTCTTATGTATCTTGGCCATGGCTGTGGCACCCTATGAAGTTGTTCCAGCCCAATGGCTCGAGTACTTCTTAAGGGCCAACTGTGTAATCGGATTGTTTAACCTGATGCCTGCCTTCCCTCTAGATGGAGGCCGGGTGCTGCGGGCGTATCTGGCCCTCAAGCTGGGATACCGCCGGGCAACGGAGCGGGCAGCCTTCATCGGCAGAGTATTGGCGGTGGTCTTGGGGGCAGCTGGAGCAGCAGGGGTTTATTACGGGTTTGCTAGTATTTCTCTGCCGATCTTAGCATTCTTTATATATCTCTCTGCCGGCAGGGAGCAGCGGATGGCCGGATATGTCTTTGTCCGGTACTTGACGAGAAAGCAGCAGGAACTGGAGGAAGCTGGAGTACTGCCTGCGGAGCAGCTGGTTGCGTATGGAGACGTTCCAGTAAAAGATATTGTCCGCTATTTTGTGCCTAAGCGGTACCACGTGGTTTTGATGATCAATGCAGCGGGAGATGTGGAGGGTGTTGCCACCGAGATGGAAGTGGTAACCAGTTTTTTTGAGCAGGGTATTGATACCCCTTTGGAGGCCGTTGTAGGCTCTCCTCCCGATTTTAGCTGAAAGAGCCGCTTTCTGAAGGGTCTGCAGGGAAGGGGTATGCTGAGGCCCGTCGTGGGGCCCAAGCTAAGCGGCTATAGAACAAAGATAAGGTGAAGATGGAAAATTGCCGCCCGATAAGCTGTGTCCTTAGGTTTTCAGATGGAAAAACTTGGGTGGGGATGGAGGCAGCTGGTTGTTGTCATAATAATTATCGGCAGCAGCTTTTTCACTGAGAATAGGAAGTGCGTGTATGCAGCAAGATAAGCTTCTTGACCGGATTTTGCCCACTGTGGCTAAGCCCGGTCGTTATATAGGTAATGAATGGAATGTTGTTCGGAAAGATTGGGACAAAACGGAAGTAAAGTTTGCTTTGGCCTTCCCCGATATTTACGATATCGGGATGGGTCATCTGGGTTACAAGATTTTATATTACCTGCTGAACCAGCGGGAGGATACCCTGGCTGAGAGGGTATACGCTCCCTGGGTTGATATGGAAGCCAGGATGCGGGAGCACGGCCTGCCCCTTTTCAGCCTGGAAACCCGCCATGCCCTGTCGGATTTCGACTTAGTGGGATTTACCCTCCAGTATGAATTGAGCTATACCAATATCCTGAACATGCTGGATCTAGGCGGCATCCCCCTGTTTTCGGCGGAGCGTTCCCCAGAGGATCCCTTTGTCGTGGGAGGCGGGCCCTGTGTCTTCAATCCTGAACCCGTGGCGCCCTTCTTCGATCTATTTGTCATCGGTGATGGAGAGGAAGCAGTTGCTGAGCTGGTTGAGGTTTATCGGGAGTGGAAGATGGAAGGGTCGGATCGGAAAGGCTTCCTCCTAAAGGCCGCGGCTATTCCAGGAGTCTATGTCCCTGGCTTCTACGATGTAGATTACTATGCCGATGGGACGGTCAATGCAGTTAGGCCAAATCGGAGCGGCGTGCCTGAGCGGATCCAGAAGCGGGTAGTCAAGGATTTGGATGCTGCAGTTTTTCCCGATAAATTCGTCGTCCCATACATTGATGTAGTCCATGATCGGGTTATGCTGGAGGTAATGCGGGGCTGCACCAGGGGATGTCGGTTCTGCCAGGCCGGTGTGATCTACCGCCCGGTAAGGGAGCGCCGGCGAGATACACTGCTTAAACAGGCTGAAGCCCTTGTTGCCAGCACAGGCTATGAGGAGATCTCCCTCACCTCCTTAAGTACCAGTGATTACAGCGGTGTCGAACCATTGGTGGATGATCTGTTGGCCAACTACCGCGGGTGCGGTATCGGGCTGTCCCTTCCGTCTTTGCGGCTGGACTCCTTTTCTGTGGGCCTCGCTGACCGCATTCAATCAGGGAGAAAAACCGGCCTTACCTTTGCTCCGGAGGCGGGGACCCAAAGGCTCCGGGATGTGATCAATAAGAATGTAACAGAGGATGATCTCTTGACTGCTGCAGCGGCGGCCTTTGAAGCCGGCTGGGATGCTGTGAAGCTCTATTTCATGATCGGTTTGCCTACAGAGACCCTGGATGATGTAACCGGGATAGCGGAACTTGCCCGCAGTGTTTTGGAGCTGGGGCGGGAGATCCGGGGCAAGGAAGGCAAGGCCGGCAGGGTGAAAATCAGTGTCAGTGTAGCCTCCTTCGTACCCAAAAGCCACACTCCCTTTCAGTGGGTCTCCCAGACACCCTTGGATGAGCTTCTGCGGCGGCAGGAACACCTGCGGAGCCTGCTGCGGGGCCGAGCCATCGCGTTTAGCTGGTCCGATGTGGACAAGAGTCTGCTGGAGGCTGTGCTGGCCCGGGGTGACCGCCGGGTAGCTGATGTGATCCTCCGGGCATGGCAGAAAGGCTGCCGATTAGACGGCTGGTCCGAGAATTTTGATTTTGCCAAATGGATGGAGGCCTTTACCGAAGCGGCCTTGGACCCCTATTTCTACAGTCACCGGGAGCGGGATCTGGAGGAAGTTCTGCCTTGGGACCACATTGACAGCGGCGTCAGCAAAAGGTTCTTGATCAGGGAATGGAAGCGGGCACTGGCAGGAGAAGTGACTCCTGATTGCCGGTTTGAAGGCTGCACTGGATGCCGGCTGTGCCAGGACTTTGATGTTAGAAATGAGCTGGTGGGGGGAGAGGGACCAAGTGAAGATCAGAGCTAGATTCACCAAAGAAGAGCCGGTTCGCTTTATCTCCCACCTTGATTTGGCCAGGACGGTGGAGCGGGCGGTGCGGCGGGCTGGTTTGCCGGTACTTTACAGCCAGGGGTTCAACCCTAGGCCCAAGATCGCCTTTGGTTCGGCGTTGGCACTGGGGATAACCAGCAGTGCTGAGTATGTGGACATGGAGTTTGCCAACGGGTTCGGGATTGATGAGTTCTTGAGAGCCATCAATGCAAATTTGCCCCCAGGGATAAGGTTCAAGGAAGCGAAGGCGATTCCCTCAAATACTGCTCCTTTGATGTCTGTCATAGACCGGGCGCAGTATGTAATCACCGGAGACTTGGGGCAGGATGGAGTTTTGTCATCAATAGTCCAGCGGATCTTAGACAGCGACGAGATTTGGATTGAGCGCCCAGGGAAGAAGCAAAGGAGAAGGATCAACATTCGTCCGTGGATATTCTCCCTGGAGGTGCTCGAGGAGGGATTAGAAGCAAGCAGTCTTTCGCTGCTGGTTCAAACCGGCAGCAGCGGCAATGTCAGGCCGGAGGAGGTTGCAGAACAATTTCCCTGGGCTGCAGGGCAGCCCCTGATTCATCGGTCCGGACTGTTCATTGCCCAAGGTTCACGTTTGCTTTCCCCATTAGACGTGGCTCATCACTAGGAGGAGCGTTATGGGTAAAGATATTATCGTAAACTGCGGTCGCCGGGAAACCAGAGCTGCCTTCTTGGAAGACCGGCGGGTCGTTGAGGTATATATAGAGAGAGCCGGTCAGCAAAGGGTGGTAGGCAACATTTACAAAGGAAGAGTAGAAAATGTGCTGCCCGGTATGTCCGCAGCCTTTGTCAATATCGGTTTGGAACGGAATGCCTTTTTGTATGTCGATGATGCCCGGGATTATGAGAAGCTGGTGGCCAGCGGTAGCGGCAGGGCCAAGAACGGAAAGTCCAAGGCCAGGGGTATAAGCGATGTCTTAAGACAGGGACAGTCGATTATCGTCCAGGTTACCAAGGAACCCATTGGAACCAAGGGAGCCAGGGTGGTGACCCATCTTACCATCCCGGGCCGGTACTTGGTGCTGATGCCCACCGTCGAGCATGTGGGGGTTTCCCGCCGCATCCAAGACGAGAAGGAGCGGGAGCGGCTGAAAAAGCTGGCCAAAGACCTAAGGCCCAAAGGAATGGGATTGATTGTCCGTACCCTCGCAGAGGGGCAGAGCCAGGAGGAATTGGAACAGGATATCAAGTTTCTGACTAAAGTTTGGGAACAGATCCAGAGGCAGGGAAAACGAACCGGCGCTCCCGCCCTGCTTTACAAGGACCATGATCTGGTCTTTAGGCTGATTAGGGACTGCTTCTCCCGGGAGTTCAACCGCTTTATCGTTGATTCCCGAGAGGAATACCAAAAGGTGCTGGAGATCTTGGATACCCTTGCGCCCCATCTCCGTTCCCGGGTTTTTTACTATCACGATGAAAACATACCTATCTTCGAGTTTTACGGTGTTGAGGCAGATTTGGAACGGGCCTTGAAGCGTAAGGTGTGGCTGGAAAGCGGCGGGTATCTAGTAATTGATCAGACCGAAGCTTTGACCAGTATTGATGTCAACACCGGAAAGTACACCGGCAGTAAGAATCTTGCCGATACAGTTCTTAAGACCAACTTGGAGGCAGCCAAGGAGATTGCCCGTCAGCTGCGCCTCCGGGACATCGGCGGTATTATCATTATCGATTTTATCGATATGGTATCATCGGCAGATGAAGAAAAGGTCCTGGCTGTCTTGGAAGAGGAAGTGAAAAGGGATAGAAACAAGACCCACGTCCTGGGCTTTACCAACCTGGGCATGGTGGAGATGACCAGGAAAAAGACCCGTCAGAATATTGGAGATTACCTGCAGCGGCCCTGTCCGTACTGCGGCGGGACCGGGAGGGTCTTATCAGAGGAAACCTTAGCCTTTATGATTGAACGGGAGATCCGGCAGTTTGCCCGGGAACATGATGTGGAAGCCATGATGGTTGAGGTGCATCCTTCCGTTGCAGCGATGCTGATTGGCGCAGGGGGCGCAAACCTTAAGGAGCTTGAGCAAATCACCGGCAAGACCATTTTTGTCCGGGGGTCTGACGATCGGCACTTGGAAGATGTGGAGATCGTCTATGCCGGCAATAGAGATGTCCTGGCGGCCATGGCGGTGCCGGTGAGGGAAGGTCAAATCATCAATGTAGAGGTGGAAGAACCCCATATGACCAACCCAGCCGACGGCATATCCAGACTCCACGGATATGTGGTGGATATTGAGGGTGCCGGCCAGCGGGTAGGAGAAAAGCTGACAGTTGAGATCACAAAGGTGTTCCGGACCTATGCCAAGGGCAGAATGCTGTCTTGACAGGCCTAATGGGTCATGGTAAACTCGGTCTGTAGGTGTCTGAGCTTTGACAGGCTCGGCTCCGAAACCGCTCGGGATGGGCTTAAAGTGCTATGAGAGCCGCCTGATCTCGGCGAGTCTATGATGGAGGAGGTGCGTCCAGTGTTTGCTATCGTGCAAACCGGCGGCAAGCAGTACAAAGTGCGGGAAGGCGATGTCATCCGGGTTGAGAAGCTGCCTGTGGAAGCCGGTGACCAGGTGACTCTCGATGAAGTTCTTATGGTCCACGGCGAAGAGACTAAGATCGGCCGGCCATTGGTTGAGGGTGCCAGTGTCGTTGCCCGGGTACAGCGCAATGCCAAAGGCAAGAAGATTGTAGTTTTTAAGTACAAGGCAAAGAAGAATTACCGCAAGAAGACCGGCCACCGTCAGCCCTTTACAGAGCTGGTCATTGAAAAGATCAATGCCTAGGAGAGGCGCCGGTGGTTAGGATCGAGGTCTATACAGATACAGCTGGAAGGATACATGGATTTGCCGCTAAAGGGCATTCAGGCTTTGCTCCCCACGGACAGGATATAGTCTGTGCCGCTGTGTCTGTTCTCCTCCAAACGGCGGTCTTAGGATTGAAAGAAGTGGCCGACATCATCCCACAGGCGGAAGTTGCCGACGGGTATCTTGAGTGTTATCTTGCTCCAGACCAGGCTGAGCAGCCAAAGGTGGAAGCTGTTTTACAGACGATGCTGGTGGGACTGAAGGCCATTGAAGAAGAGTACGGCGATTATGTGAGTGTGCGTGTGAAGAGCACATAGTTTTTGCCCCGGGACACCGGTATGGGCCGGTTGGGTGGGGCAGCATGGGAGGTGCTATACATGCGGATGAATCTTCAGTTGTTTGCCAGGAAAAAGGGAGGCGGAAGTTCCCGGAACGGTCGCGAAAGTGCCTCTAAGCGGCTTGGCGTCAAGCGGGGAGACGGCCAGTTTGTCAGTGCCGGCTCCATCTTGGTGCGGCAGCGGGGAACCCGAATCCACCCTGGAGTCAACGTGGGTAGAGGCGGCGATGACACCCTGTTCGCTAAGATAGACGGATATGTGTGCTTTGAACAGGTGGGGAAGGATAAGAAGCGGGTCAGCGTGCTGCCCGAGAATGGTGCCATAACAGCGTAAGTGTTGTGGTTTCCGGTATAAGTATATCAGGCCACACCCGGTGTGATGCTAGCGGGTGTGGCTTTTAAATACCCGGGAGGTGTAGGCGATGCAGTTTGTGGACCGGGCAAGAATCTACGTCAGTGCAGGTGCCGGCGGTGACGGCTCTGTGAGTTTTCGGCGGGAGAAGTATGTACCGGCCGGCGGACCTGACGGGGGCAGGGGCGGTGATGGAGGCAGTGTGTTCCTGGAGGTGGATCCGGCCATGAGCACCCTGCTGGATTTCCGCTATAAGAACCAGTACAAGGCTGAGCGGGGCGGCCACGGCCAGGGAGGCAACAGGGAAGGCAAGAGCGCCCCAGATCTGGTGATCAAAGTCCCCCCGGGAACGGTAGTGAAGGACGATGAGACCGGTGAGGTCCTAGCTGACCTAGTCCGTCCCAATCAGCGGCTGCTGGCAGCCCGGGGAGGCAAGGGAGGCCGGGGTAATTCAGCATTTGCTACATCCACCAGGCGGGCCCCTAGTTTTGCGGAAAAGGGGGAGCCTGGGGAAGCCCGATGGCTGCGGCTGGAGCTTAAGGTCATCGCCGATGTGGGCCTTGTAGGCTATCCCAATGCCGGCAAGTCTACACTCCTTTCTGTAATTTCAGCTGCTAGGCCCAAGATTGCGCCATACCCCTTTACCACCTTGTCGCCTAATCTGGGAGTTGTGAAGGTGGAAGCTGGAAAGAGCTTCGTAGTAGCAGATATCCCCGGCCTGATCGAAGGTGCCCATACCGGTGTAGGGTTGGGCCATGATTTTCTCCGCCACGTTGAGCGAACCCGGCTCCTAGTTCATGTTGTGGACTGCTCAGGGATGGAGGGCCGGGATCCCGTGGATGATTACTACCAAGTGCGGGAGGAACTGTCCTTATTCAGCCGGGAGTTGGCTGAGCGGCCTTTTATCATTGTGGGCAACAAGCTGGATATCCCCGGCGCCGAAGAGAACCTCCGGCGTCTTGAGGAGGCGGCGGGACAGGAAGTTGTGGGGATTTCTGCAGCTACGGGGCAGGGAGTCAAGGAACTGATCTACAGGATCTGGCGGACCCTTAAGCAGATGCCGTCCCCGGTCCAGGAGGACCCTGCAGGAGAGGAAGTTGAAGTAATTGAAATTCCCCGGAGTTACCGGCGGTTATCGGATTTTGCAGTGCGGTGGGAAGAGGATGCCTTTGTAGTTGAAGGCGAAGGACTGGAGCTCTTGATGGAACGCCACAATCTGGAAAACCCCGATACTCTCCGCTGGTGGATGATGCTTCTGGAGGATATCGGAGTTATCGAAGCCCTGCGAAACGCTGGGATTAAGGATGGAGACACCGTTAGGATAGCTGAATGGGAGTTTGAATATCTGAGTTAGCTGCAGGCAAGAAGGGAGGTGGGCTGGGTGCTGACCAGCAAAGAAAGGGCACGGCTCCGGGGGCTTGCCAATGAGCTGCCGGTGATTATCCAAGTCGGTAAGGGCGGCGTATCAGATAACCTCATCCGTCAAATCGATACTGCCCTGGAGGCTAGAGAGCTGATCAAGATCAGACTGCTGCAGAATGTCGATGAAGAGCCCCAGGAAATGGCAAGGGTCTTGGCGAATTTAACACAAGCCGAGGTGGTACAGACCAGCGGCAAAGTCATAGTTCTTTACCGTCCGTCTAGAGAAAAATCTGGAAAAGGGGGCATTGCTGATCTATGAACCGCAGCGAATATCTTCCGCAGCGTTAAGCGGGTGGTGATCAAGGTCGGAACCAGTACCATTACATATCCGACCTATCGTTTGAATTTGGACCGCATGGAGCGGCTGGTGAGGGAAATTGCCGACCTAACCAACCGCGGCATGGAAGTAGTCTTGGTGACTTCAGGAGCCATCGGTGCTGGCCTAAGCCGCCTGGGGTTTTCCCAAAGGCCCACGACCCTGCCGGCTAAACAGGCTGTGGCCGCGGTGGGTCAGGGTCTTTTGATGCAGGTTTATGAAAAGCTGTTTGCCGAGTACGGTCAAGTAGTGGCGCAAGTCCTCTTGACTAGAGAGGATCTGAGGAGCCGAGAACGCTATCTTAATTCTCGCCATACCCTATTGGAGCTTCTCCGTTACCGGGTTGTACCCATTGTCAATGAAAACGATACAGTGGCCGTGGAGGAGATCAAGTTTGGGGACAATGATACCCTCTCGGCACTAGTTGCTGCCCTGGTAGGGGCAGACCTGCTCTTGGTCTTGTCCGATGTAGATGGTGTCTACACAGCAGATCCCAGGCAAAATCCCGATGCCCAGCTGGTGGATGTAGTGACCAGCATCGATGAGCTGGCAGAGGCTGCGGGTGGAGCCGGCAGCGCCCGGGGAACGGGGGGCATGGTCACCAAGTTCCAGGCAGCCCGCATTGCCTGTCGGTCAGGGATTCCCATGATTATTGCCCACGGCAGCCGGGATGGGGTGATCCATGCTGCTGTGGATGGAGAAAACGTCGGCACCCTGTTCCTGCCCGAGGAGGAGCGGCTCAACAGTAGAAAGAGGTGGCTGGCCTTCTACCATCAGCCTTTGGGTGAGATCTTTGTCGATGACGGTGCTAGGGCTGCCTTGATTGATGCCGGTAAGAGCCTCTTGCCCATCGGAATTACCAAGGTGTTGGGCTCCTTTACTGCCGGTGATTTGGTATTAGTTCGGGATGGAGCAGGAAAAGAGATAGGGCGGGGTCTAAGCAATTATGCAGCCGAGGAAGTTGAGTTGATCAAGGGTCATCATTCTGAGGCGCTGCCCCAGATTTTGGGCCGCAAAGACTATGATGAGGTCATTCATCGGGATAACCTAGTCTTATTTCCGGAGGAGTGAGAAAGGTGAGGAGTGGAGATTCAACTGGCATGATGTCGGGAGGCAGTGTACGGGAACAGGCTTTGATGGCCAAGGAGGCTGCCCGCCGTCTGCGGAGCGCCTCGACCCTGGAGAAAAATACCGCTTTGCTGGCCATGGCCGATGCCTTGGAAGCAAAGTCTGATAAGATCTTGGCTGCCAACAGGGAAGATGTGGAAGCAGCCAAGGCCAGAGGTATTTCCAAAGCTTTAGTAGACCGCCTGACTCTTAATCAGGAGAGGCTCAAGGCTGCCGCTGATGGCCTGAGGGAAGTTGCGGCTTTGCCCGATCCTGTAGGTGTTACGGTCTCCATGGGTAGACGCCCCAACGGCATGGAGGTAGGGCGGGTGCGGGTGCCCCTGGGTGTTGTCGCCATAATTTACGAAGCCCGGCCCAATGTGACCGTTGATGCTGCGGGGCTTTGCTTAAAGGCCGGCAATGCAGTGATCCTGCGGGGCGGTTCCGATGCCTTTAGGTCCAATAAAGCCATTGTCGATGCCATGTGCAGTGCTTTAGGGGATACTACTTTGCCTGAGAAATCCATCCAGATGGTTGAAGATACCAGCCGGGCGTCCGCTGAGGAGCTGATGCGGCTTAGCGGGCTGGTGGATGTTCTCATTCCCCGGGGCGGACGGGGGCTAATCCAGAGCGTCATGGAAAATGCCACTGTGCCGGTGATCGAAACCGGAGAAGGCAACTGCCACATCTTTGTAGATGAGAGTGCTGACCTTGAGCAGGCCGTAGACATAGTGATCAATGCCAAGTGTCAAAGGCCCGGTGTGTGCAATGCCGTAGAAACCCTTTTGGTCCACAAGGCCATTGCGGGAGAGTTCCTGCCCAAAGCGGCAGAAGAGCTGAAGGCCCGGGGAGTTGTGCTCCGGGGCTGTGTGGAGAGCCGGGATGTGGTGCCGTGGCTTGAGGCTGCCGGTGAAGATGATTGGGAAACAGAGTATCTAGACCTTATCTTGGCCATCAAGATTGTAGGCAGTCTGGATGAAGCAGTGGAGCATATCGAACGGTACGGCACCGGCCATTCAGAGGCGATTTTGACCGGCAGCTACTATAATGCCCGCAGGTTCCTGGAAGTTGTTGATGCGGCAGCAGTCTATGTCAATGCCTCTACCCGCTTTACCGACGGCCAGCAGTTTGGACTGGGAGCTGAGATAGGAATTTCCACTCAAAAGCTCCATGCGCGGGGGCCCATGGGGCTGGAGGAGCTTACATCTACCAAGTATGTGATCTACGGCAGCGGTCAGGTTAGAAGTTGAGGTGGGATGAATGGCTGAGATTACGGCCGGACGTGTCGGGATCATGGGGGGTACCTTTGATCCCATTCACCATGGGCATTTGGTGGCTGCCGAGGCAGCTAGGGAAGCCTTTTCCCTGGACAGCATCATCTTTGTCCCGGCGGGTGTTCCTGCCCATAAGGATGAAGAAGATGTTACCCCTGCTCGGCATAGGTATCTCATGACCCTGCTGGCCATCATGTCAAATCCCTATTTCCAAATCTCCCGGGTAGACCTGGATCGGGGCCGGGCGACCTATACAGTGGATACCCTAACAGACCTGAGGAAAGAACTGTCTCCTGATGTTAACATGTACTTCATCACCGGTGCCGATGCCATTCTGGAAATCCTGACCTGGAAGGAACCGGAACGGGTGCTAAGTATGGCGGAGTTTATCGCAGTGACCCGCCCAGGATACGGTTTGGAGCGGCTCTCCAATGCTCTGGGACCACTGTATGACGACTTTCAAGATAGGATCCACATCCTGGAGGTGCCTCCCATGGGTATCTCTTCCACCGATATCCGCCGGCGGCTGGCTGAGGGGAGGTCCATCAGGTATCTAGTTCCGGAGACGGTGCTTACTTACATTAGGAATCACGGTTTATACGGTGTAAAGGGAGAAAGGTGATGGGGATGGATGGGGTTTTCCAAGGAAAGGTGAAGGAACGCCTGCGGGAATTGATCTCGGAGGAGCGTTACCTGCATTCACTGGGGGTTGCCGATACCGCGGCTGACCTTGCTGAGCGCTGGGGAGAGAGTGTGGAAAAGGCCCGAATTGCTGGTCTGGTGCACGATTGCGGTAAGAGCTCGTCCAGGAATATCCTGTTGAAGAGGGTTCTAGAATTTGGTATAGTTATGGATGAGATTGAGGAGACAGAACCTCAACTGCTTCACGGCCATGTCAGTGCCGAACTGGCTCTGCGGGAATTCGGCATAGATGATGAAGAGGTCCTTTCATCTATCCGCTATCACACCACCGGCAGAGTATCAATGTCATTGTTGGAAAAGATAATTTATTTGGCGGATTATATCGAGCCGGGGCGGGACTTCCCGGGAGTGGACGAGCTGCGGGAACTGGCTGGTCAGGACCTAGATATGGCTGTACTGCGTGCCATGGACCTGACCTTAATTCATGTAATTCAGCGGGGCCTTTTGATCCATCCCAGGACGGTCGCGGCCCGTAATTGGCTAATAAGGAGCAGAAAGAGTACAAATAACTAAGAATTGGGAGTTATCAGACGCAAGTCCAAGATGGAAGGGGGGTCAAGGCCATGTTGACACCGGAGGAACTGGAACGAAAGCGGCAGGAACTGGAGAAAAAACGGCGCCTAAAGCGGGAACGCCGCAGAAGGCAGATGATCCTTTATGGGATCGCTATTATCCTTTCCATTTTGCTGGGAATAGGAACGGCATACTACACGTATAACAAAGGTATCAGGTTTTCCCGGGGCCCCCACCAGGGCAGAGCCCCAGTGGAGCAGACTGACAACAAAAAAGCGGCGCACCCAGAACCGGTCAATATCCTCGTATTGGGCATAGACGAACGGCCTGATGACCCCGGCCGTACCGATACGATGATCTTGGCCAGTATTGATCCGGCCAAGAAGCATGTGGCCTTGATTTCCCTACCCAGGGATACCCGGGTGAGGATACCCGGTCGCAGGGGCTATGATAGGCTCAATGCCGCCCATGCCTACGGCGGTCCCAAGCTAGCCATGGCTGCAGTCTCTGAGTTTCTGGGAATACCGGTGGATTATTATGTGAGGATCAATTTCGATGGTTTTGAGAAGCTCATCGATATCCTAGGCGGTGTGGAGATCGATGTTGAGCAGCGGATGAAGTATGACGACTATGCCGGCAACCTCCATATAGATCTCTATCCCGGCAAGCAGGTACTAAACGGCGCCGATGCCCTAGCCTATGTCCGCTTCCGATCGGATGGATTGGGGGACATTTCTCTGATTGATCCGGCTAAGGGTGAATACGGAGGACGGATTGTAAGGCAGCAGAAGTTCATGGATGCCTTAATCCGTAAGGCAGCTCAACCGGCCACAATCAGCAAACTGCCGTCCCTTGCGCTGCAGCTGCATGCTTGCGTTAATACCAATCTGCCGGTGACCAAGATGCTAAATCTTGCATTGAGTCTCCGGGATCTAGACAGCAGCTCAGTAGTCACCGCGGTACTTCCCGGCACCGGTGATATCGTCAATGGAGTTGCTTACTGGGTGCCCAATGAGGATGCAACCAGGGTGATGGTTGACCGGTTGGTGAGGGGTCTTGAGCCGGTAACAATTCAGGTGCTCAACGGCAGCGGAGCAGCCGGTGCTGCTGGACGTGCCGCTGAACGTCTGCGGGAGCAGGGGTTTCCAGTGCTGGATGTCCGGGATGCCCAGCGGTTTGGCTACCGGCAGACTGAAGTCATCGTCACACCTGATCGGTGGGATGTGGGGACACAGATAGCCCAGATATTTAATGCCAAAATTGTCGACCGTGAGAGCGTAGAAAATCCAGCCTGGGGAGACAGGCAGTATGATGTGATGGTAATCGTGGGCGAGAATTTCTCACCATCTCAGTTTTAATTATTGCCTAATACAGGTATGTATGTCTCAGATTTCCAAGGAAGGAGCGATGATACTGGATATTATCCGGAATATCGCATTGCGGGTGGCACGGGCGGCTTCTGATATGAAGGCCGAGGATGTGAAGGTACTGGACATGAGGTCGGTGAGTCCAATTGCTGACTATTTTGTGATCTGCAGCTGTGATTCAATGGTGCACCTTAGGGCTGTTACCAGAGAAATCCTGGAGGAGGTTAAAGGAGATAACCTCCGGGTCAAGAGGCGGGAAGGCGCCGATGAGGCTAGGTGGATCCTCGTTGACCTGGGTGATGTGATTGTCCATGTCTTTCACCATGCTGAACGGGAGTTTTACGATCTAGACAGCCTTTGGGCAGATGCCGCCGAGGTGGACTGGAAGGCAGAGCTGGGATTGGCACAGGATGGGGCGGCAGAACAGACAGCTGCAAGGGAGTGGGCTGACTGACACGGAAGGAGAAGCGAAAGCAACTAGTGGACAAAGCAGATGCTTATGAAGTGCTGGCCAGGTACTATGATCAGCTGATGGATGAGGTTGATTACGATCACTGGTGTGATTATGTTCTGAGCTTGGTAGAGAAGGCTGAGGGTGGTGACGGCTCGGGTAGTGGTAGTGGGACAAGAGGGGGCAGCGGACAATCACCGGCATCGCCCAGCTGGCTGCAGGGTAGGCAGGTCTTGGACCTTGCCTGCGGCACAGGTCAGTTTTCGTACCGGCTGCGGCAGCGGGGTATGGCGGTGACGGCAGTGGATCACTCCCCGGAGATGCTGGCGGTAGCTGAAGAGCGGGCCCGGAGCAAGGGGCTTGATATTACCTTCATCTGCCAGGATATGCGGGAGTTGGAGCTCCCTTACACATACGACCTAGTCCTGTGCCTTTGCGACAGCTTGAACTATCTGTTGGAAGTCGAGGATTTGGCCCTTGCCTTGGAGAACGGGGCAGGGGTGCTGAAGCCTGGGGGCCATTTTATTTTTGATGTGAACACCGCCTATAAGCTGACCACTATCTACGGCAATCACATCTATGCCGCGGATTTGGGTCATTTTGCGTATATCTGGGAAAATGAGTATCAGCCTGACACCCAGCTGTGCTATATGGACTTGGTTTTTTTTGTGCCTGCGGCGAAGAAAGGGGAGGAAGGGGAAGGACCGTTTCTCTTTGAGAAACTGTCTGAGAGCCATGTGGAAAGGGCATATCCCCCGGAGCTGATCAGGGAATTAATCATGGGCGCTGGCCTAGAGCTTCTAGGTGAATATGCCGATCTTACTCTGGCGGCACCGGGACCTACCACCCAGCGGATCACTTTTCACTGCCTTAGGCCTTTGTAAGTTAGCCCAAGGCCGATTAATCCTTGGGCTGAAAGAGCACTGCCATTAGACCGCCGAAAACTATGGCGGTGGTGACACCTAGCCCTGTTATTTCAAAGGCCCCGGTGAAGAGGCCCTCCCATCCCAGGCGCTCGAGCTCAGAAAGCATTCCCATAACAATGGAATTTCCGAAACCGCTCACCGGGATGATGGCACCTGCCCCGGCAAACTCAGCAAACCTCTGGTAAACCCCAAAGCCGCCCAAGACGGCACCGGCCACAGTGAAGCTCACCAGTATGTGGGCAGGTGTCAGTTTCGTATTATCATAGATGATCTGGGCTAGTGCACAGATAGCCCCACCGGCAAGAAATGCTGTGAGATAGTCCACCAACTAACCTTCTTTCTAGAAATAACCTCTATTCAGAAGCTGCCGTTGAGGTGTTAAGTTCATGCCTCGATGACAACTGCATGGGCAATTCCGGCGATACTGTCACCCTGCTGGTTGGATACCGGGCTGAATAAGGCACCGGTAGCTATGGCCAGGACCCGCTCAAGCTTGCCCTCCAACATTTCCTTGACTACATAACCTAAGATGCCGATGGCAGAGCAGGCACAGCCGCTGCCGCCGGCACCCGACCGCTGCTCGGGCTTGTAGATGGCAGCACCGACATCCATGTGTTTGGAGTCCAGGGTGTAATCGGACTCTTTAACCAACTGTACAAATAGCTTCTGTCCCACCGCGGCCAGATCGCCGGTGAGAATCAGGTCATAATCACCCGGCGATGTGCCTGTGTCTTGAAAGTGACGGCACAAGGTATCGGCGGCTGCTGGCGCCATGGCGGCGCCCATGTCATTGGGACTTCTGATCCCATAATCCAGCACCCGCCCAAAGGTAGCCATGGTGATCTTGGGACCTGTTCTGGTCTTGCTCAGCACTGCCGCGGCAGCCCCGGTCACAGTCCATTGGTTGCTCTTTTTGTGCTGGATGTTAAGCTCAATGGGATAGCGAAACTGGCGCTCACTGGCTTGATAGTGACTGGATGTTGCAACCAGGACCGAGTCGGCATAATCTCCGTCAACTATGAGGGCTCCTAAGCCTAAGCCTTCTACTATACTGGAGCAGGCGCCGTAGATTCCCAGGAAGGGTATGCCCAGATCCCGGGCGCAGTAACTGGAAGAAATGATTTGATTCAGCAGGTCGCCGCCGATGAATAACTGCATGTCATCTTCGGTGAGGTTAGCCTTGGCCAAGGCATCTTGACATGCCTGGTACAAAAGCATGCGTTCTGCTTTCTCAGGGGTTGGCTGGCCCATTAGGGGATCGTCAACTAGTGTATCTATGTAGGAACCGAGATTGCCTTCTCCTTCTTTAGGGCCGGCGATGGTAGAACAACCAACTATGCAGGGAGCCTGTCGGAATACGACGGTTTGTAAGCCAAGGCGTTTTGCTTCCATCGAGAACCTCCCAGTATACCCTCGGGTTTCCTCTACCCGATGTTCCGGTGCCGTTAGAACAGGCTGCCGGTTAGGACTGCCCGGAGCAGGCTGACGACAAAACCGCTGAGAATACCGTAGACCAGCACAGGTCCGGCGATGACGAACATCTTAGTCCCCATCCCTAAAATGTATCCTTCTCGCTTAAACTCCATGGCCGCGGCTGTGACAGTATTGGAAAAGCCGGTGACGGGGATAGCTGCACCCATGCCGCCCCGCTCTGCCAACCAGTCATAGAGGCCTAGACCGGTGGCTATTGCGCCTAAGGCGATCATAGCCGCTTGAGTTACAGCTGTAGTCTCCAACCGGGAGGGTTCTATTACCTCAAAAAGGTTGTAAAACAGCTGCCCGATGGTACAGATGACACCTCCGGTGATGAAGGCCATGACTAAATTCTTCCAGCGGTTTGGCTGGGGAGTAGCCTCCTTCACCATCTGCTGGTATCGGGCATGAAGGTCCTTTTGAGCCTTGTCCACTGGGCCCAAGCCTCCTCTTTGCGGTATCTGCCGGCGGCTATAGTATAGGTGGGATTTTGGGTGATTATGCAGAGTTGATCTTTCTGGCAGCATTGCATATAATGACTTTGTGAATAAATGTATAGGAAACATCTAGGAAGAGGAGCAGTAGGTAAAGCTGCTTGGGACTAGAGAGCCGGGCTAGGTGGAAACCGGCACCAAGACTTACCGAATCTCGCCTCGGAGATGGACCGGTGAAGTTTATTAGCCGGTTCCGGCTGGCCGACGTTATCAGGCCGAGAGTGGGCAGCGGTTGCGGGCAAGAAGGGCAAATACAGTGTTCTTGCACGGGGCTGCCAACAAGGGTGGTAACGCGGGTTTTTGTATAGACTCCCGTCCCTTAAGGGGACGGGATTTTTTGATGAAGCTGTGAAGCAGACTAGCAAGGAATGGGGGTAATGCCATGGGTGACAGGTACAACTTTCATGAAATAGAAGAAAAATGGCAGAAGCAATGGGAAGAAGTCAAACCCCATGCAGAAGCGGAAGATGACAATCGTCCCCGCTATTACTGCTTAGAGATGTTTCCCTATCCATCCGGGCGCCTGCACATGGGGCATGTGCGGGTGTATTCCATCGGTGATGTGATAGCCAGATTCAAGCGGATGGAGGGCTTTAGTGTTTTGCACCCCATGGGTTGGGATGCCTTCGGCCTGCCGGCTGAGAATGCTGCCATTCGGCATAATATCCACCCGCACCGGTGGACCCAGGATAATGTCAGCCACATGCGTCAGGAACTGAAGCGCTTGGGCTTCAGCTATGACTGGGACCGGGAGGTTAGCACTTGCGAGCCTGATTACTACAAGTGGACCCAATGGCTGTTCTTGCTCCTTTATAAGAACGGGCTGGCCTATCGGAAAGCAGCCCCAGTCAACTGGTGTCCATCATGTGCGACGGTGCTGGCCAATGAGCAGGTGGTGGGCGGCCTTTGTGAACGCTGCGATTCGGTGGTGGAAAAGACCAATTTGGAGCAGTGGTTCTTCCGGATCACCGATTATGCTGATCGGCTGTTGGACGGCTTAGACGAGCTGGAAGGCTGGCCGGAAAAGGTTAAGAGCATGCAGGCCAACTGGATCGGCCGCAGTGAGGGTACTGAGATCCGCTTTGCCGTCGAGGGATTTGAAGAAGAGCTTCCGGTCTTTACGACCCGTCCTGACACTGTCTTTGGTGTAACCTACCTGGTACTTGCCCCGGAGCATCCCTTAGTGGACAAGCTAATTGCCGGTCAGGAGAACGAGGAGGAGCTCCGAGCCTTTCTCAAGGAAGTCATGACCCAAGACGAGCTGATGAGGACCGCCGAGGATACAGAGAAGAAAGGTGTTATGACCGGGCGGTATGCCGTAAATCCCTTGAACGATGAACGGGTTCCCATCCTCATTGGCAACTATGTTGTGGGAAGCTACGGTACCGGTGCAGTTATGGGTGTACCTGCCCATGATACCCGGGACTTTGCCTTTGCTAAAAAGTACGGCCTCCCCATTCGGGAGGTAGTGGCTCCGGAGGGGAAGGAAGCTGAAGGTGAACTAGCGGAACCCTATGTAGATTACGGAATCTTAGTTAATTCCGGCCAATTTACCGGCCTTCCCAGCGGGGAGGCAATGGAGAGAATCACTGAGCATTTGGAGGCCATCGGCCGGGGCGGCTATATGGTCAACTACCGCCTGCGGGATTGGCTGATTTCCCGGCAGCGGTACTGGGGAACACCGATTCCCATAGTCTACTGTGATCAGTGCGGGATAGTGCCGGTGCCGGAGGAAGAGCTGCCGGTAATGCTCCCCACCGATGTTGAGTTTAGGCCAACAGGTGAATCTCCTCTCCTTCACTGTGAGGAGTTTGTCAATACAACTTGTCCGAAGTGCGGGAAGGCTGCCAGGCGGGAAACCGATACCATGGATACCTTCATCGACTCATCCTGGTATTTTCTCCGCTACACAGACCCCCACAATGATAAGCTGCCCTTTGCCAAAGATAAGGCAGATGCTTGGATGCCTGTGGATCAGTATATCGGCGGGGTAGAGCACGCCATACTCCATCTGATGTACTCCCGATTCATCCAGATGGTCTTGGCAGACTTAGGCCTGGTCAGGAGTAAAATACCCTTTGCCAATCTTCTGGCCCAGGGAATGGTGCTGCAGGGTGGAGCCAAGATGTCCAAGTCAAAGGGTAATGTGGTTGACCCCGATACAATTATCAGCCAGTATGGAGCAGATACTGCCCGGCTGTTTATTCTCTTCGCTGCCCCACCGGACAAGGATCTAGAGTGGAGCGATGAGGGGATTGAAGGGGCTTACCGCTTTATCAATCGGGTTTGGCGCTTGGTGATAGAATACCTGGACTTGATCAAAGATGTGTCTCCCGAGGTGGGAGGCGATCTAGGCCCGAAAGAGCGGACCTTGAGGAGAATTGTGCACTCTAGTGTAAAGAAGGTCACCAACGATGTTTCAAAGCGGTTCAGCCTCAATACCGCCATCAGTGCCATTATGGAAATGGTCAACGGGATGTATCAATACAAAGATACGCCGGTAGATGAACAGAACCTCAGTGTTGTGCGGGAGGCTGTAGAACTTCTTCTGCTGGTGCTGGCTCCCTTCACACCCCATGTAACCGAGGAGCTGTGGCACCGGCTGGGGTACGAGGAAAGCATCCACGCGCAGCCTTGGCCTGAGTATGATGAAGAAGCGACCCAGGCAGATGAGATCACCATTGTGGTCCAAATCAACGGCAAGGTGAGGGACCGGGTGGTGGTACCCGCGGAGAGCGACACCGAGACTGTGAAGGAAGCTGTCTTTGCCCAGCCCCGGGTGCAGGAGTACGTGGAAGGCAAGGAGATTGTCAAAACCGTTGTGGTACCGGGCAAGCTGGTTAACATTGTGGTGAAGTAAGGCAAGCGGGATCCGTCGGCAGCGGGCTGGGTTGGTGTATGACAGCCGAGCTGGTGTGGTCAATATCTAGGATCCTAAACCAAGATATATAGACTGGTATCTATACGGATGTGCCCTATGGGTACCGGAGTTAAGGAGCCGTCAACAGCGACGGCTCTTTTTTTGCTTTAGGCACCGGACCTGGGTAGGTGGGATGGGAGCTGTTCGGGAGAAGTTAAGCAGGAAAAACCAGGAAAAGGAATAAGTTAAATATATATGGACAATCAATTAAACAATATTAAGGAGGGCATGACATTGACCAGTGGTAGAATCTCCCGCACAGAACAGATAATTGTATTGGTGCTGACCTGTTTGATCTTAATGGGCAGCGGGTTTCGCCTGTGGGTGCGGCCCGATGACCTGGTGGTTGAGGTAGACCCTGTGCTGTGGGCTGAGGAATCCGGGGAGAACCCTCAGCAAGGGGAAGGACAGAGAGGAGAAGTTGAGGGTTCCACAGATAGCGGCAAGGATCCACCGGCAGAGGTCCCCGGGAACAGCGGGGGCGGTGCTTCGTCGGGACAGCAAGTCCAGGGCAGCCTGATTACTGAGGAGGCGGCAGCTGAAGATAAGCACGTGGTCAACCTGGTCAACATCAATACGGCATCCAAGGAGGCGCTGCAGTCGCTGCCTGGTATTGGACCGGTCTTGGCTGATCGGATTATAGAATACCGCAGGGTGTACGGTCCCTTTATTGATGTGGAGCAGCTCATAGAAGTTAAGGGCATCGGTCCCAGGATCTTAGAACGGCTCCGTCCCTTGGTCACGGTAACCGAAGGACCGGCTGGTGGTGGAAAGTAGCCCTTGGCAGTGGTGGGACAATGGACCGATCAGGAAGACTGCACCTCTTTGGGAAAAAACTGGCTGCCGCCTTCCGGTGGCTGGATCAAGCTAGAGCCTGCTGGTTGGGGAACTCAACAGCGGCCAGGCTGGTCCTCTGGCTGGCGGCGGGTATTATCCTAGCAAAGGAACTGGTCCTGCCTCCCTACCTTACCTGGATGATTGCTGTCCTATGGTGGGGACTCACCAGTATTAGGCTGCTTCTAGCCGGTAGGAAGCTTCGGCAGGCTGCCATTATGGTCCTGGTGGCCCTGACTGGAGCCGCAGGTTTCAGCTCTTATTGGTATGCAGTGGAAACGGGTCTGGCTTACCTAGCAGAGGCTGAAGGGCCCGTTTTGGTGCTTGCCCAGGTGCTCAAGACAGCCTCTGACAATCCCTCCCGGCAGAGGCTGACAGTGGAGATTAAGGGAGTTATGGTGCCGGAGGGGATTAGGCTTCAGCGGGGGCGGGCTGTTGTCACTCATGCTGCGGAAGATGATGAGCTGGATGAGTATAGACCCGGTGAGGCGATCTTGGTTGGGGCCCAGTTTCGAAGGCCCCGGCGGGCCAGCAATCCCGGTCAGTTTGATTACGCCCATTATCTTTACCGCCGGGGTATCAGCCTCACTGCCTTTGTGGAAGGGAAGGAGGCCATCCGCCGCCTAGAGCGCCATGAGTCCCTTCTTCAGGCTGCTCTATCCAAGGAGACCTTTCCTTGGAAGAGGGTCAGTGGGATGGGGCTGATCTACAGGGCCGATAGGCTCCGGCATCGGCTCCTTAGAGTTTGGGAGGACAGCTTGCCCTCTAGGTACCAGGGGCTTTTGGCAGCCATGGTGTTTGGCGATGACACTGGGCTGGAGGAAGACCTAGAGCAAGCCTTTCGACGAACAGGGCAGGCCCATCTATTGTCGGTATCCGGACTCCATGTTGGATTTGTTGCAGGCTGGGTATGGTACCTGGGAAGGTTTCTTCCAGGATGCCAGGTAGTTAAATACTTGGTTGGAATGCTGGCTGCGTGGGGGTATGCCCTTCTCGCCGGTGGCAATCCGCCGGTGGTGCGGGCAGCTGCTGCTTTAAGCCTGTACCTTGGTGCCGCAGCCTTAGGTAGAGGACACGACCGGCAGGCAGCAGCCTGCTGGGCAGCCTTTCTGCAGCTGTGGGTCAATCCCAGCCTCTTGTTTGACATCAGTTTCCAGCTTTCCTACGGCGCCCTGCTGGGAATCCTGGTGCTGGCTAAACCGCTGGAGACTTGGCTTTTTCCAAAAGAAGCCCAGGGGGGCCCGCTGGCTGGGATAATAGCTAATGCTGCAGCTCCCATGGTAATATCGATCAGTGCCCAGCTGGCCATCTTTCCATTCTTGAGCTACTATTTTCAGGAAATCTCCCTTTTAGGTCCGTTCATTGGGCTAATAGCTGTGCCCACTGCGGGATTGGTTGTTCCTCTGGCCCTGCTGGGCAGTCTGGTTGGTCTAGTTTTTGCAGTCCAGGGCTGGCTGGCCCTAATTCTCCTGGTGCTCCTGACTATACTTGATGAGCTGCTTTGTCTATGCAGTACCTGGAGCTGGGCAGTGTTCTACTCGGGCGCCGGGTCGGTACTTCTTTGGACAGTCTACTATTTCGCCCTCACTGTGCTGGTTCAGTACTTGAAGGAGGGGACTGTCTACCGGTGGCTTGGTTTCTCAGGGGCTTCGTGGTGGAGAAACCAGCGCAGGAATGTGCTGTTTGCGGTGCTCTTGGCAGCGGTTTGGATGGTATACATGCCTATTCTAGCACCGCTATGGCGGCCGCTGGAAATCACCTTCTTAGATGTTGGCCAGGGAGATGCGGTTTTCATCAGCACTCCATCCGGCAGAAATCTGTTGATCGATGGGGGAGGCCTGCCGTCATCTTTGTCTGATGCTGCCTTTGATGTCGGGGAGAGGATAGTACTGCCCTTTCTCAAGCACCGGGGCGTCCGGTGGCTGGATTTGGTGGTGGCAACCCATTTTCACAACGACCACACCCAAGGTTTAGGGGCGGTGCTTCGGGAGCTGCCGGTTGCCCTGTTGGGTGATAACGGCCTATTGGACACTGGGTTTGCCAGCCGGCAGTATCGGGATCTTTTGCGGGAGCTGGAGGCGAAAAAGGATATCCCACGCATCACTTTGCGGCGGGGACAGTGGTTTGACCTCTCCCGGGGTATGGAGCTTGTGGTAATTCACCCAGGGGCAGAGGCTGATGAAGGCCTGTCCGATAAGGGGGTGATGGCAGCGTTTGATCAGAACAATAACTCTGTTGTGTTGAAGCTTCGGACACCCCACTATTCCGCACTGTTCACCGGAGATATCGATAGGGAGGCACAGATGGAGCTGGTCCAGCGTCACATTAATTTGGGCTCCCTTAAGACTGCTGCAGGCGATGGCGAAAACAATGGAGGAAATGATGTAGGCAGAGACCAGACGGCAGGCAGCCTTCAGGAGAGATTCGGTCTTTCTGCAGATATTCTGAAAGTCCCCCACCATGGGGCCCGCAGGGCTTTGGTTTACTCCTTTCTCGGTGCAGTCTCTCCTAGCCTTGGGGTTATTTCCGTAGGGAATAATCCCCACGGCCATCCCGCCTCAGAGGTCCTCCAAGCGCTGGAGCTGGTGACCGCAGGTACGCCCCTTCGCACAGACGTAATGGGCTCTATTACTTTGAGAATCTGGGGAAAGCGCATGGTAATCGACACATTCCACGCTCCATCGCCGTGGGAGCTGGGCCGCTGGCCTTTGGTTCAGCAGTGGGAACTCCGGTTCAAGAACCTGATGCCCAGGGTTTGACGGGCAGGGTTTAGTTATTGGGACTCGAAGTCATAGACATAAAGCAGCTTGAACCGATGGAGGTTGGTTTAGAATGGTGCGGCAGCATACTGCGGGTCAATATACCTATCACCATCTTAAGAAGGATCTGGCCAAGGGGAATCTCTCCCCTGTGTATCTATTTGTGGGAGATGAAGATTGGCTCATTAGCCAGGGTGTAAGGGCCTTAAAGGAGGCGATCCTTCCTGATGCAGAAACCAGCTGGAACTACAGTGAGTTTCAGGGGAAGGAAATCAACTGTGAGGAGGCAGCTGCCTTCCTCACCACCTTGCCGATATTCGGCGGTAGGAAGCTTGCGGTCTTAAAGGATGTGGACCGGCTCAACGCTGCTGAGATGGAGCCTCTTCTTCCCTTGATGGAAAACATGCCGGATCATGCCCACCTGCTCATGATCGCGGAGAATATTGACCGGCGCACCAAGTTCTATCGGATGGCCGCAAGCCACGGCAAAATAGTGACCGCCGACCGGCTGGATGCTCAAGGGGCAGCCGCCTGGGTGATGGAGCGAAGCGCCGAGCTGGGCCTTAAGATGTCCGGCAGGAGCGCTCGTTACTTGGTCTCACAGGTAGGTATCTCTTTGGGGCAGCTTAACAGCGAACTTGACAAGTTGGCTTGCTACAAGGATGAAGAAGACTCTGAGGTTACCATCGAGGATATTGAAATCCTGGCACCTAAGGGCTGGGAGGTAGCAGATAACACCATCTTCCGGTTTACCGATGCCGTAGCAGACGGCAGTGAAGAGCAGGCGATGGGTCTTCTAAATCAGCTCTTAGCCAGCGGTAGAGAGCCTCTTTCTATCTTGGCAATGATTGCCAGGCAGTTTCGCATTATTGCCTTTGCCTGGGAAGCCTCCCGGGCAGGGATGCCTCCCGGGGACATCGGCAGGGAGCTGGGAGTGCCGCTTTTTGCTGTGCAAAGGGCCCTAACCCAAGGACACCGCCTCGGCGGGGACGCCATCCGGGGAGCTCTGGCAGCCACCTTTCAGGCAGACCGGGAAATCAAGAGCGGCTTTCATCAGCCGGCTGCTGCCTTGGAGCTTTTAGTAGTTCGGCTGACTCGAACCCTGCCCCGCCTTGCCCAGTCCTAAGCATATATTAAGCATGTATAAACTAAAACCCCGCCATCAGGCGGGGGGTAAATGTACAGCGGCTGGGCCGCGTCCCTTACGAGGCTTGATTGAGCCGTTTGGTAAGGCGGGACTTGCGGCGGTTGGCCGCGTTCTTATGCATAACACCTTTGGATACTGCCCAGTCAATTCTGGAGATAGCTACCCGCAAGAGCTCCCGGGCCTTTTCCAGATCGTTTTCTGCTAAGGCCTTTTCAAAGCGCTTGATAGCTGTACGATAGGTCGAGCGGATAGCCCGATTACGGGCAGTCTGCCTGGCAGTTAGTCGGATTCTTTTCTTAGCAGACGGTGTATTCGCCAATATGGTTCACCCCCCGTTTCACATCCCACAGTACACCTTAGTTTATCATGCCCAGCACAGGAATGCAATTAGTTCCCCTGACATTTCTATAAACCAGCGGCTTCCGATGGTTCATATTACATTGTTTCCTGTTTTCCAGGTTAGGATAATATCGAAGACCGGCAGAACAGTGGGATGTTAGGAGGACATGCTGTGCGGGAAGATTATCGTAAATATTTCATTGACAAGGGGCCGCTGGAAAGATTTGACGACGATTTCTTTGAGAAGTACAGTGTGCGGACAGATCTAGCCCTAGAGGCCACGGAGGTCATTGCCGAACGGGGAGGCCCTTCGGAAATACCGGGCGTAGTTGTGGAAAACGAAGCCACAGATTGCGCCAAGATCAATCGGACAAGGATTGAAACCGATGCCGGTGCCAGAGCCATCGGCAAGGTCAAAGGCTCCTATGTAACCATTGAATCAGCGGCTTTACGGGATCATAATCGGGAAGTGCAGAAGGATGTAAGCCAGCTCCTCGCCCAGGAAGTGCAGAGCTTCCTAGAAGGTCTTGCTGAAGATGACCCTGTCTTGGTGGTGGGGCTTGGCAACTGGAATGCCACTCCCGATGCCCTAGGACCTCGAGTTATCAATAAACTGCTGGTTACGAGACACCTATTTACCATGGCGCCGCCGGAACTGAGAGGAGGCCTTCGGCCTGTGGCAGCGTTGGCTCCAGGGGTCTTGGGGATTACCGGTATAGAAACCGGTGAGACCATTCAGGGCGTGGTTGAGAAGGTAAAACCCAAGCTGATCATTTGTATTGATGCTCTGGCCTCCCGCAGCACCGAGCGGCTGTGTACCACTATCCAAATTGCCGACACAGGCATCCATCCCGGCTCCGGTATTGGGAATACGCGGATGGGAATCACCTCCCAGACCATGGGGGTACCGGTGGTGGCCATCGGTGTGCCGACGGTGATCCATGCAGTTACCTTGGTGTCTGACGGCATGGAGATGATCAGCAGTAACGGCCAGCAGCCGAGTCCGGCCCAGGCCGCTCCTAGAACAGAACAAGTAGGCGGGAAGGATGCTCCTCAGAACACTAACGGCGCTCAGCCCTCTATTCTGGACCCCGGCCGCATCCGGTTTGCCCCCGGTAAGCTCGATGGCGGCGCAGTGGGTATGGAGGCGGCTGGTGAACCCCCTCTAGATGCAGCTGCCGATGCTAGGATACAGCGGCTCGGGCAGCGGCGGGCAGCTCAAGGGGCTGAAGGTATCGATGCAGCTACCAAACGCAGGGTTCTCAGACAGCTTCTGGATCCATTTATGGGTACTTTAGTTGTCACTCCTAAGGAAATAGATGTCCTTATCGACGATGCTGCTTGGGTTGTAGCCGCTGGGTTGAACACCGCCCTTCATCCGGGAATGGATATAGAGCAGGCAGCCCAATACACTGTCTAGGGGACTGGTCGACTGGTCGGGTTTCTGAAAGAAG
The DNA here is from genome assembly GCA_012727675.1 of Bacillota bacterium. GTDB lineage: Bacteria > Bacillota > Limnochordia > DTU087 > DTU087 > DTU087. Next base: position 3,316 of record JAAYGR010000219.1, on the reverse strand, counting down.
TACAACCCCGGTTCTAGTCCGCCCTTTGTTCTCATATACTGGCTTCAGAGGGATGTGGGGTGGTACTATGGGACGGCACCGGGGGCTTCTGCCTTCATATTCCCAGGTTCTCAAGAGGCGCACTCGCCGCCGCCTGCCTAGACAGCTGCTTCGGAACCTGGGTCTCTTTTACTTGATCTTAGCTTCCGCAGCGGGGCTGCTGGTGGTGAAGAGCACCCACCCGGATTTTTTCCGGGAGATTGGAGGCCGGGTCCGGGTGGGTCTTTACTGGGTACAGGACAAGGGTATCCAGACCCTGCCCGTGGTATTTAGCAATCTGCAGCTAACTACAGAGCTGTCCCGTTCCATTCTAGCTGAGGGCCTTCCTGATGTGCCGACGGCTGTCCATGCCACAAGCCCCCAGCTGTCACCGGAGACCCTCCGTTCCATTGTGGAAGTGGTGACAGATTACGATCTTGCAGAACCGGAATCGCTGGTTGCGGGTGCTTTCCCCGGCTCCCGGGGTACCGACGGGTCCCTCCGGTGGGATTGGATTATCCAGCGGGGTATCCAGGGGTACAGCTTTCCTATAACAGATACACCGACTTCTCAGTCAGTATCCCCAGGGAAAGAAGCGGCCCAGCCCCAGGGGGAGGTTGAGGTGGTAATCACCGCCCCGGAGTATGCAGCATTGACAGGGGAGGCTCAGGTAACAGAGCATTCATCCCAGCGGCAAGGTGCAGTTCAAAGGGAAGTCTCCGTCGTCACCTATGAGGCCAAATCCCCAGTCCTCGAGACCGCGGCAGTATCAGCCCAAGCCTCCCTCGGCCCATCACCGGCATCCTCTGTCAGCATCAACCCCGCTGAGCGGCTGGCCAGCTTAGCCCGGGTCAATTGGGGCAGTTCACCTCTAATTGCCATCTACCACACCCACACCGGTGAAGGGTATCGGGATGCTGCTGTAAGATCGTCAAAGAGCTATACTTGGGATTACGCCCAGCCGGGGACGGGACCTGTTCCAGGGGTAGTTCAGGTGGGAGCCCGGCTGACCCGGGAACTTGAGAGGCGGTACGGGATCCCAGTGGTCCATTCAACCAAAGTCCATGATTATCCCGTCTTTGCTTATTCCTATGCCAACTCGGAGAGGACTGCCAGGATGCTGGTGGACCGGTATCCCAGCTTGCAGATGGTCATCGATATCCATCGTGATGAAGGACTGACAATGGAGACCGTGGGGGGCAGGACTGCGGCCGGGGTGCTCATAGTCATAGGATCAGGGGGCGGTCCCAGCTTGAGACACGTCAATTGGCAGAGGAACCTAGAAATTGCGGAGCTTCTCAAGGAGAACTTTGATCGCTTGTATCCGGGGCTTTGCCGGGGCATACGGATCAAGGAAAATGCCAGGTACAATCAACATTTGCACCCAGGGGCCCTGCTTTTGGAAATCGGTGCCCATTCAGATACCTTGGAAAGTGCCTTGTTAACCGCGGACTTGACAGCCGATGTGCTGGCAGAGACCCTGTGGCAAATCCAAAGCGGAAGCCGCAACAACCTGCGGGCAGCGACCCCAGGTGCAGTCTCTCCCGGCATCACTCCAGCGGGCTCTGCTGTTCAGATTGAGATCTTTGAGCCCAAGTCTCCCCGGGCTGTCATCGGATACTAATCTGCTTAGGTTCCCCGGAGTCTGTTTGGACTTGGGGGGTGTGCCTCTATTTATTACGCCCCTGGGGTTAGTCAGGCCGTTGGTATCAGCGGCACCGGCGGCTTCTGTACATTTCCCCTACAAACCTAGTTTCCTCCATCCGGAAAAGCAAGGTCAAAAGAAAGTAGATTACAGCTCCGGCTCCCATGGGCAGGATTACCTGGACAGCCCTGCCGGTCATGGCCGCGAGGTTGACCCGGCTGCCGATAAAATCTGCCAGTTGGTAAACAACTATTCCCATGACTGAGGCCGCTGCAGCAGCTTTAGCTATGCAGGTGACAATCCGCTTGCCGTCAACAGTCCCCATCTTCCTCCGCAGTCTGAGAATGTAGCTGATCATGTTCACTATATTGGTGATGGAATAAGCCAGGGCCAAGCCTCCAGCTTCAAGGTTGGTAAAGGTCAGAAAGCCTAGGCTTAGGATTGTGTTAATAACAACACCCTGGATACCAACCTTAACCGGTGTGCGGGTATCTTGAAGTGAATAGTAGATCCTGGTGAGAAGCTGAATACCCGATAGAGCCACTAACCCTGGGGCATAGAAAAGCAGGGCATAGGCTGTGGCAGCGGTGTCCTCGGCCCCGAATGCCCCGGCCTGGAACAAAAGGCGGATGATAGGCTCTCCCAGGGCCAGCAGGCCTACCGCTGAAGGAATTGTGATAAAGAATATACTCCGCAGGCCCCTGGAAAAGGTGTGGCGCAGGGCAGACCAGTCCCCAACGGCAGCTTGCCGGGTCATGGTGGGAAAGATCACCTGGGAAATGCCCATGGCAAAAACCCCCAAGGGAAACTGCATCAGACGGTTGGCCAGTCCCAGGGCTGTAATTGTTCCTTTGGCCAAGCCCGAGGCCAGGTTCTGGCTGATGATCAGATTGAGCTGGGCGACGGACAAGCTGATGACTGTCGGCCCCATCAGGGAAAAAATCCGCCGCATGCCGGGATGATGTAAGTCAATCTTCAGCTGGTAGCTGCTTCGCCATTTCCGCAGCTGGATTAGCTGGAGCGTGAAGTTGGCTATAGCACCGAAAACGGTGCCGATGGCCATGCCCACAATGCCGATCCTGGGACCGAGAAGATAGGCTCCCAGGATGATGCCGATATTATAGAGAATTGGCCCCATGACCGGAATAATAAACCGCTGATAAGAATTAAGAACCCCCACTGCAAGGCCCGACAAGGCAGTGAAAAAAACCGCTGGGAACATGATCCGCATCAGATAAATCAAGAGCTCCCGCTGTTCTCCAGTGAAACTGTATGCCACAAAAGGAGCCAGCTGGGGACTGAAGACCATGCCCAGGATGGAAAAGGCCACAAGGGCAAGGAAGGTCAGGTTGAGAAAGCTGCTGGCCAGGTTCCACCCCTCTTCTTCTTCGCCCTTAGCCAGATAGCTGGTGAAAACAGGTATGAATGCAGAGCTCAAGGCGCCGCCTACCAGGAGATAATACATGAGATCCGGGATCACAAAGGCGGCATTGAAGGCGTCGGTATGCCATGTTCGGCCGAAGACTTCGGAGGCAGCCCGCAGGCGGACAAACCCCAAAATGCGGCTTACGAAGATCAAGAACATCATCAAGACAGCAGTTCTAGCTAAAGGTTTGTTAGACATGGGGTAACCTCCAATTCCATCTTTCGTTT
>JAAYGR010000218.1 GCA_012727675.1 Bacillota bacterium | reverse complement strand
GGCGGCGGGATATTATGCTCCGGGCTCTGGCCGCTTATATGCCTGAAGGCGTCCACTGGACCCGGCCCCAGGGAGGGTTCTTTATCTGGCTGACCTTGCCCTCCTACATCGATACCAAGGCTATGCTTCCCTTTGCCATTGCGGAACAAAAGGTTGCCTATGTCAGCGGTAAAGGGTTCCATGTGGATGAAACCGGTCAAAATACTATTAGGCTGGCCTACAGCCAAGCTGCTGAGGAAGATATCGACGAAGGCATACGGCGCCTGGCCCTGGTGATCCAGGAGAGAATTGAGGTAGCCATGTAAACCCCCACGGGAGAGCAGGAACTTTGGAGTCTCCTCAAGAATGGTTTCTGAAGTGGGCGAAATTTCCTGCCCAACTTGTCGTTGTGGGGGTAAGCCAGGATGCGGGCATTGATCGTGTACAGCAAACAGGGAAATGTGGAACAGTTGGCCAAAGGCCTTTCTGATGTTCTCAAGAAGGGAAACTGCCAGGTACAGCTTATGGAGGCCGACGCCAATGGTGCAGGTCCCATTTCCGGGGCTCCATATGACCTAGTGATTTTGGGAAGTCCGACCTTGGGCTTTTTCGGCGGGAAAATTGGCGATGACTTGGTGGCTGTCTCAAGCCGCCTAACTCGCTTAGAGGGCAAGACGGCTGCTGCCTTTGTTGCCTCCAAGCTCTTTGGGACCGCCAAATCTCTTAAAGCCGTCATGGCCCTCTTGGAAAAGCAGGGGGCCATGGTACAGGATTTCGCTGCACTGCAGGGTCAGGCCGATGTGGAACGGTTTGGTCAAAGGCTTCTAAAACTGTTGGGCCGGTGAAGACTGCTTGGGAGGGGATTTAGTGGAACCTCTAGTTGCAGTTGGCCGCTACGATTCCATTATCGATGCTGAACTTGCCAAAGCAAAGTTGGAATCTTTTGGTGTCAAGGCGGTGTTGCTTAACAAGGGGATCGCCCAGTTGTATCCCGGTGCAGCTTACGCCTTTGGCGGCATTGTTCTGCTGGTCCGGGAGGAAGATGCCCCTGAAGCAGCCGAGATCATAAGGCCCTTGGACCTTGAGGGTGGTCCTCCAACCTAGAGTTCAGGACTAACCAAACACCCTTATCCTTGAACACGCTGTGTTATTAAGCTTTGTATTTCTAGCCTATAGGTTTATTCCAACACCTCCCACCTCTGCCTTTGCCGGCAGAGGTGTTTTCTATCTTCCGGTATGGCTGTTCTTTCCCCCCAATATAATGAATAAAAATATGACCGTGATATAAGCCCGGGAGTGCTGTGTCCCTAAGGCGGCCCGGCAGGCAGGAAGGGAGACGCCGATATGCATAGGCTGAGATGGGTAGAGAAGTTCCTGGTGTGGTTAACTGCCGGTAGTCTGCTTCTGCCCTTGACAGCATGTGGGGTCTTCTGGTTCCTAGCAAGGGATAAAGCCAGTGCCCAGTCTTCCATTGACATTTACCCAGCGAAGGTGCAGGAGCTTGATATTCCAAGGGATGAGGCTCAGATGGGCCAGCTGGAGGAAGCCTGTTGTGAATCGGATCGGGTGCTTTATTTTGCTAAACCTCCAATGACTGGAGAGGATGTAGAAGAGCTGCAAAGGGGCCTCCAGCAGCTGGGGGTATACCATGGACCGATCTCCGGCACATTTGACCGCCGGACAATGGAAGCAGTGATTGCCTTTCAGCGGCAGGAAGGCCTGACCTCCGACGGGGTGGTAGGTCCTGTAACCTGGCAGGCACTTGCCGATGACTTTCCGGTGCCGGTGGTGGAAGGTTCAGGACAGGTGCCGGAGGGTGAAAAGGAGATTGTGATAGACGTAGCCCGCCGCCAGCTGATTGTATATATCGACGGCAAGGAATACCAGCGGTATCCTGTGGCAGTGGGCCTCGGCAAGACTCCAACCCCAATCGGTGAGTTCCGGATTGTACAAAAGAGCATGAACTGGGGAGGGGGCTTCGGCACCCGCTGGCTGGGACTTAATGTTCCCTGGGGCATATACGGAATCCACGGCACCAATAAGCCCTGGTCCATCGGCACCCAGGCTAGCGCCGGGTGTGTCCGCATGTTTAACCGCCATGTAGAGCAGCTTTACCGGATTACTCCCGAGGGCACCTTGGTGAGGATAGTGGGGCGGCCTTCAGATCCTGTGACCAGGCTGCTAAAGCCCGGTAATACCGGTCAGGATGTTGTTACTCTGCAGCTCGCCCTGGCGGAAAAGGGATATGATGTCGGCTTAGCCGATGCTAGATACGGTGAACAGACGGCATCTGCTGTCAAACAGCTGCAGGAGGACTACGGGCTGTACCCCGATGGTCTGGGGTGGCCTGATGTTTACTTGTTGCTGGGGGTGAGGTAGGGTGCAGGGCCGGATGGTGCGGGTTGCTTTAGCCGTGCTGGTACTGGCCGCCATGGGCTTCAGCGGGTGGCAGTGGATACAGTGGTACTATCCCCATATTACCCTGGATCCGGAAGCTGAGATCGACCCGGAAAGGAATTATACCATCAACGTTTGGGTGGAGAGGGGCAGGGGCTTAGTCAAGATGCCTGCCTTGGAGGCAGAATTTTGGTCTCAAGTTACTAGTGATTTTAAGTCTGTCTATCCTAATACCGAGATAGTACTGAAAGAGGTTCCAGCACCGGACCTGGAAAGGGAGATGAAGGAGGCTCTAAATAGGGGGCGGCCTCCCAATGTGCTGGTGGCAAGCAGTCAGTGGTTTAGATGTTGGTCGGAACTACAGCTTCCCATCGACCGGTTCCTGCCGGAGGGGGAACGGGAAGGTTACGTACTGGGAGCCCTGCAGAAAGTCACTGTGGGAGAAAACCTGATGGCGTGGCCAAGTCACATCCAGCCCCGGCTGTGGGCGGCAAACCGGAAGGAACTGGGCAAGTTAAGCAGCGATCTGGCATCACTGTTGGAGGAGTGGAAAGCAGGGACCCTTTGGTTCGGGGATGACCTACAGGCAGCCAGGGATAAACTACTAAAGCTGAAAGATGTCGGCGAAAACCAGCTGGCCCATCAGTTTGGCAGCTCCGCAACGTTAGTCGACCTGTCAGTAGCCCTTGGCGGAGGACTCATTGGACCCAAGGGAGAGCTTCTCCTGACTAAAGAGCTGCTCACTTCACTGGTTGATTTATGGCAGGCCCTTCGGGATGAAAGGGTTCTGGAGCTGGTTCAAGGGACTCTGCTGACAGACTTTTTCTCCGGCAGGCGGATGGTTATCGGGCCTGTTGGACTTTGGATCTGGACTCTAGAGGAAGAGGCTGCCTTGCGGGGATACAGGGCCTTGTCAGTTCCCCAAGATGTGATACTGCTTCCTCCGCCGGGGGGAAACGGTGAAAACTGCGGCCTATTGGGGACAACTGTGGAAGTTGCGGTATTTAGGCAGCGCCCTTTTCAAGGACCGGCCCAAGCCAGGCTTTCCATGGAGTTTGCCCGGGATCTCAGCAGGAAATTGGGCCTAGAACTCAGTATAACCGGTCTTGGAGCACCTGCTTATAAACCCCTGTGGGATGAGTGGCAGTCGGCCTTGGGCTGGGGACCTGACCAGAGGGTCAATCTGGAAGAGGTATTGGAATCGATGGCGGGATTGCCGCCCCTCAACCCCAAATGGCATGAGGCCCGGCGAAGGCTGATCGGGGAGGTTCTCATACCGGGCTTTGATGATTTTGTCAATGGGAAGGTGGGTCCAGAGATAGCGGAAAAGCTGGATGGGGAAATGCGGACCTTTCTAGCAGGTATCCAGGGCAGGCGGTCGCAGGGAAAACAAAGGTAATGCGAGAAATAACAATGGAAGAAGTTCAATTCCAACACAGTAGGTGATCAGCCATGTCATCACTTTTTGGAACCGACGGGGTGCGGGGCGTAGCTAATCGGGAGCTGACCCCGGAGTTGGCCTATGCATTGGGACGCTACGGTGCTTACGTGTTGCTTGAGGGATGTAAGGCCCGGCGTCCACGGGTTTTAGTAGGCAGAGACACCAGGATTTCCGGAAACATGCTGGAAGCAGCCCTAACGGCAGGCCTGACCTCCATGGGGGCAGATGTGCTCCTGGTGGGAGTACTGCCTACTCCGGGAGTAGCATACCTTACCAGGGCTTGGCAGGCAGATGCGGGTGTCATGATTTCAGCATCCCATAATCCCATAGAGGATAACGGCATCAAGTTTTTCTCAGGAGACGGCATCAAGCTGCCCGATGAGGTAGAGGAAGAGATCGATGAGCTCATCGGTAAAGCAGCACCGGATGGCAGACTTTTTCTGGGGCCGGAGGATGGACTTCCCAGACCGGTGGGTAAAGATGTAGGGCGGGTCTCGGTGCGCGCCGATGCCCTAGATGCCTATGTAGGATTTCTCAAAGGAACCATTGATACCGACCTTTCCGGCCTAAAAGTGGTTGTAGACTGCGGCCACGGGGCGGCTTATCAAGTGTCTCCTCGGGTGCTCCGGTCATTGGGTGCTGAGGTCATTACCCTGTATGATGAGCCCGATGGCACTAATATTAATGTGAAATGCGGTTCTACCTATCCGCAGGTGGTGGCCGCCGCGGTCAAGGAGCATGGAGCCGATTTAGGGATTGCCCACGACGGCGATGCCGACAGGGTGATCGCAGTAGATGAGCATGGACGGATAGTTGACGGCGATCACATCATGGTGATCTGCGGCCTTTATCTCCTTGAGCAGGGAATGCTGGCCAAGAACCGGATTGCCGTAACAGTTTACAGCAACTTAGGGGTTAAGGCGGCACTGCAGGCTGCCGGTGGCGATGTGGTAGTTACGGCCAACGGTGACCGGTACGTGCTGGAGGCCATGCGGCAGCAGGGGCTTAACCTGGGTGGAGAGCAGTCTGGGCATGTGATTTTTTTGGATCATAATACCACCGGCGATGGGGTGCTGACCTCTCTGCAGCTCCTTAAGGTGCTGCGCAAGAAAGGGCAGCCCTTGTCGGTTCTAGCTGATCAGCTGCAGAAATACCCACAGCTGCTTCGGAATGTGAAAGTAACGGATAAGGATGCTTGGGAAGAAAATGCTAGAATCCAAGGGGCCATTTCCTCGGCGGAAGAACAATTGGGCGACAAGGGCCGCATTTTTGTCCGGGCTTCGGGAACAGAGCCCCTAATCCGGGTTATGGCCGAGGGGCCCGATTACGACCTGGTGGAAAAGGTGGTCATAGAGGTGGCTGAGACCATTGCTGCAGAACTGGGTGTGTAGGGTATGAGGGACTGGAGGCAGTAGATTGATTTACGGTACTGGAATCGATATTGTAGAGATCCAGCGGATAGCCGGGGTTTGGCAGAGAAATGGTCAGCGATTCCTTGATCGGGTCTACACACCCTATGAGCAGAGCCGCTGTCTGCGGGGTGCACCTGCTGTGCAGCTGGAAAGATTGGCAGCCCATTTCGCTGCCAAGGAGGCAGTTATGAAGGCCCTGGGAACCGGTCTGCGCCAGGGGGTTAGCTGGCGGGATATTGAAATCCGCCATAGGCCCACGGGCCAGCCCTATATATCTCTGACAGGGCCCACCAAAGAGCTGGCCGCTGCCAGGGGCATAGGTACCATCCATGTGTCTCTATCCCACGGCCGGATGTATGCTGTAGCCAGTGCCATAGCATTAAAGGATACTAACCCTGCCGGCGGGGGAAGAGAGGTGAATGCCCATGAGACTTTTGACCGCCGCTGAAATGCGGGCCGTAGATAACCATGTCATCAAGGAAATAGGAATTCCCGGTATGATCCTCATGGAAAATGCGGGACGGCAGGTGGCAGGGGTTGCTGCCACTTTTTTACAGAGAACAGCAGGCCGCAAGGTGTCCATTCTCTGTGGAAAAGGTAATAACGGCGGTGATGGGCTGGTGACAGCCCGGTACCTCCACAATCAAGGCTATAAGGTTCGGGTATTTCTCTTAACCAGGTTTGATGAGCTTTCAGGGGATACCCTGGCGAATTATCGCATATGCGGGCAGCTGGGCATCGATATCCAGGAAGTTGATGAACGATACCTGCCTAAACTTCGGTTTTGCCTGTCTTTAACCGACCTCATCATCGATGCTGTGCTGGGTACAGGGATTAAAGGGGCCCCTGGAGGTTTAGTCAAACAGGTAATTGATCTGGTAAATGATGTGGGCAAGACCGTTTTATCGGTGGATGTTCCGTCTGGACTTGATGCTGCCACTGGAGCTGTTCCAGGGGCCTGCATAAGGGCCAATACGACGGTAACTCTGGCAGCACCTAAGGTGGGCCTCTTGGTATACCCAGGGGCAGATTACGTAGGGGAGCTGTTTGTGGCTGACATCGGCATTCCCCCCGTGGTGCTGGATGCCGCAGGGCAAGGGATGGTAATAAATGCATCTTTGGTAAAAAGCGTGCTGCCGGCAAGGTCTGCCGACGGCCATAAAGGGACCTTTGGTCATCTTTTGATTCTAGCCGGTTCCCCGGGAATGACGGGGGCAGCCGCCATGGCTGCAGAAGCCGCTTTGCGTACCGGCGTAGGCCTGGTGACTGTGGGAATTCCCCAAAGCTTGAATGACATCGTAGAGGTCAAACTGACCGAGGCCATGACTATTCCGCTCCCCGAGACTGCTGACCGCAGTCTAAGTATTGAAGCCCTGCCCGCCATATTAGAAAAAATGGACCGGATAGATGCTGTGGTCATAGGGCCGGGTCTTTCCCTGAATCCATCCACCGGGCAGCTGGTTGAGGCCTTGTTGGAGAAGCTGTCATGTCCAGTAGTGTTGGATGCCGATGGCCTAAACCTGGCAGCTAACCTCGGAGTTCTGCAGAGGCGAAGCGCCGACAGCTGTCCCCTAGTTATTACCCCCCATCCAGGAGAAATGGGTCGGCTGATGGATTGTTCCACTGCTGACGTGCAGGGGGATCGATTGGCCGCCGCCAGGTGGGCCGCGGAGAACTTCAGATGTACAGCGGTATTGAAAGGTGCCGGCACGGTGGTAACAGCTGCCAATGGAGATTTTTGGGTCAACACAACAGGTAATGTAGGTATGGCCACCGGCGGAACCGGTGATGTATTAAGCGGCATCATCGGTGCTCTTTTGGCCGGGGGAGTTGAACCAACAGCAGCTGCTTTTGCCGGAGTCTATGTCCATGGTTTGGCCGGCGATGCGGCCGCCGGGCGTCGGGGGAGAATCTCCCTTATCGCTGGGGATTTGATTGAAGCATTATCAGCAGTATGGCAAGCCATTGAACGGGAAGAAGTGAAAGAGCCGTGGAGTTACCTAGTGTAGAATCAGCGGTGGCTGCCCTATCGGAGGGACCCCACCGCCCTACGTGGGCAGAGGTTGATCTAGATAGGATTAGTCACAATGTTAAGGGCATCAGAGAACATCTATCTCCCGACACAGGGCTGATGGTGGTGGTCAAGGCCAATGGCTACGGCCACGGGGCAGTGCCTGTAGCCAAGGCTGCCCTCCACAGCGGCGCCCAGTGGCTGGGGGTTGCAATAGTGGAAGAAGGAATCAACCTCAGACAGGCCGGTATCGAGGCACCGATTTTGATCCTCGGGGTGCCACCCATATGGCAGGCATCTTTGGTGGTTGAGCACCATCTGCGGGTTGCGGTATGCACCTGGGATTTCGCCGAAGCCTTGGCCAGGGCGGCTGAAAAGCAAAATACCCAAGCCAAGATACACGTAAAGCTGGATACGGGAATGGGTCGCCTGGGAATCCTGCCTGAAGAAGCCATGGATTTTATCCGCCGGCTGCAAACTCTCCCCAACTTGGAGATTGAGGGGATTTTCTCCCATTTCGCTACAGCCGATGAACCCGATAAGAACTATGCCCAGGAGCAGTTTCGGACCTTTAGCAGGATATTGAAGCAGCTGGAAGCGGAAGGTATTGACATTCCCATTCGGCATATGGCCAATACAGCCGCTGCCCTAACCATGCCCGAGACCCAGCTTTCCCTTGTGCGAAGCGGCATCGCGGTCTATGGGCTTTCAGCAGCTGCCGATCAGCCGAGAACCCTCAATCTAAAACCCTGTATGGAGCTGAAGGCTGCAGTTAGCTATGTGCATAGGGTCCCAGCGGGAAGCGGGATCAGCTACGGCAAAAGGTTCGTCACCTCCAGTGCAACAAACATCGTGACACTGCCGGTGGGTTATGCCGATGGCTATTCCCGCCTCTTTAGCGGCAAAGGGGAAGTGCTGCTTAAGGGACGCCGTTACCCCATTGTGGGGAATATCTGCATGGATCAGTGTATGGTGGATGTAGGAGACCTAGCCGTTGAGATCGGAGAAGAAGCGGTCTTGCTGGGAAGGCAGGGCAGTGAAGAGATCACCGCAGATGAACTGGCTGAGAAGATGGGAACCATCAACTATGAGATTGTCTGCATGATCGGCAGCCGGGTTCCCAGAATTTACAAGGGCGAGGAGGCTAAGCGCCAAGGTTTTTCAGCAGACTGGCTGGAAGAGAACTAACCCTTTCTCTAATTCCCTGCTGAATGAGCGGCCTTTTGCCAGCCGCTCATATTTAGTGGAAAGACCACATATTTTGATAGAGCAGGGAGGGGAATGCCGTGGGAGAGGGACTTGGGCGCAAGAAGCGGCGGGCAGTCTGGGCGGTCTTGGCAGTAGGCTTGGGCATCATCGCGGCCTTTTGCCCTACAGCCGCAGCCGGCACTGTGCTTCTAAGTATGGAAGACCGGTCGGGAGATGACTATGGAGCAGGGGACCTAACCTACCCTCTCCATGAAGTCTTCGAACCAGGCTTGTTTGACCTTAGGCGGGTTCACATCTGGCACGATGAGCTCAATCTCTATTTCGATATCTCCTTTGCTTTGGTCACCAATCCCTGGAATGCTCCAGAGGGGTTTTTCCACCAATTGATAGATATCTATATCGATGCCGAGCCGGGAGGGTATACTGAGCCGGCGGCTGAGGGGCCGGGAGTTAGGTTTTCCCCAGATGCCGGCTGGGAGTACCGCCTGCGGATCCAGCCATGGGCCGGTTCCCGCTGGCTTGATGCCCGCTTCTCTCCAGGGAAGGTCTACCCGGTGAAGGTGTCGGTACTTCCCGATGGAAAGACCATTAGGGCTGAGGTTCCCCTGGAGGTCACAGGGCAGCCTTCTAGGAGCTGGCGCTACTATGTCTTGGTCGGCGGCTTTGATACCTTCGGCCCAGATAATTACCGGGCTGTTGAGGATACGTCCACCCAGTGGGCCTTTGGAGGCGCATCCTCCCAAGGAGGCACAAGGGTAGTTGATATCCTTGATTCCGGCTCCGGCAAGAGGAGCCAGAAGGCACAGCTGAAGGCAGGTGACGGTGCCGAAGAGGCGCCGGTCCTCATACCGGTGGATGGGGGATTGTCTCTCCCCTTTACATGGGGACACCTGTTGGCCAGCATATTAGTTCTCACCCTTTTGGGCAGCATGTTTCTCCTTCTTCCCCGTCAAAGGCCTCCAGGGCAGGCAGGGTGATCCGCAAGCAGCTGGAAAGCTAGGCAGGTAAGCCTACGTAAAGGGAATCGAAAGTGTACTTACTTTCCTTTTTCCATCCGAATCATGGTCTATTAGGATCATCCTTCCACTAGAGCTCTCTTTTAGCTCCCCAGCTGCCGGCTGAGGCAGGAGAGGACTCTTTTTTTATGTAATACTTTAGTGATTCAGACTGGAAGTTGAACGAGAAGGGGAAAACAGCCATGGAGCAGTTAATACCGCCGCCCTCTAGCATGACGCAAAACCCCATGCGGGGAGCGGGCGGATTTTGGGTAGCAGATTCCAGTACCGCCTGGATGCAGGTAGTAGACAATTTAGCAGAGAATGTACTGGCAGCTGAAGGAAGGAGATTCTTGCGCAGGCTGAAGGCCGGGGCATTCAGGGTGCTGCGGTATCCTGGGTGGCTGCGGCTGCTGCCGAAGAAAGGTGTGTCAGTGCCCCTGGATGTGCCGGCGGACCTTATTATTAAGGGCAAGAACGATAAGTGGATAGCCTTTGATCTACAAGGAGGCCAGGTGGTCAGGAAGCTGTCGTCGAGGGAACTTTTTCAGCGGGAGATGTGGATCCGCACTATCCCTGAGGTAGCAGCCATCAGTCCGCCGATCATGAAGTGGGATCCCGATGGGCTGATGTACTGGGAAGTATACCAGCCGGGACGGCCTGTTGCCCTGCACGACTTGGATGAAGGGATGGAGGTACTCTACAGCCTTTGGCCTCAGCTTGCTGCCGTCTACAAAGTGAAGACCAGCTGTGCTCCCCTGGATCTTCCCAACCTCGAGCAAGGTTCATCTCTGCAGTACGTGCTTAGGGAGGGCGGCCTTGAGGATGCGTGGCGGCGGTTGGAGGGACAAGCCGCTCGGCAGGGCCTTGTCCATGGAGATCTTAAGCATCTTAATATCCTAGTCCATAACGACAAGATTTGGGTTATCGATTGGGGAGAGCAGTTTTTCCAAGGACCGCCCCTTTTTGACCTTCTTTATTTTCTCTACTGGCATACCAGAAGCTTTCCCCCTGAAATGGTCATCCACCGGGCCTTAGCCAGCCCGGGCTGGATCAGCGATTCTTTTCCAGAAGCTCTCGAACCGGTGGCAGTAGAAGCAAGTTTGCTGATCTTTGCCTCGGAGATGGTTGAGCGGATCGAGGAGGAGGGGAGTCGAAAAGGTGCCCTCAAGCAACTTGCCCGCTTCCTCAAGGCAGCCAGGGGAAGGCTGAAGGAGAACGCTGAAGATATTTTGTGATAGTTAGAGGAATTTCATGGTAGGAGGATCTGCTGCCAATGTGTTTACCCTTTCCCAGCGAAATGCCGCCTAAGAAGCAGGCGGTTCTGTTGAGAGCCGTTGAGAGCTTACGAGCGGTGGACGGTATCGCTGCCATCGTTCTCCAAGAAGGGGGCTGACAGGCCTTGGAGAGGGCTTAGGTGCTGCCGCTCTCCATGTCCCTGCCAGCCCCGCTAATACATAATCCGGTCTACCTAACGGTAGGAATCCCTGAGGATCTGGACTATATCAGCATGGGTGATCTTGCAGGGGTCTACTTCAAACAATCCACCCATTGTCTCTAAGGCATTGGTAGCAAGATCCTCAAACTCTTCGGGCTTAATGCCGTAATCCGACATTTTAAGACTATCTACGCCGCACTGCACCTGTAGTTCGTGGAGCGCTTCAACAAAATCCATGGGATCCGACGCATCCTTTTTGCCCAGGGCCTTGGCCATTTTCACCATCCGCTCATCACTGGTCCCGGACTTGGCGATAAAGGTATAGTAGGCTTTGCTGATCATGATGAGACCCGCGCCGTGGGGCAGCTCCGGATGGAAAGCGCTTAGGGCATGCTCGATGGAATGCTCAGAGATGCAGCCGGAAGTGAATTCCACGATGCCCGCAAAGGTATTGGCCAGGGCAACATCGGCCCGGGCAGCTTCATTGCTGCCATCGGCCACCGCCGCGGGGAGGCTCTTGCCCAGCAGGGATATGGACTTTAGGGCAAAGAGATCGCTCATCTCATTGGCAGTTATGTTCAAGTACCCTTCTGTGCTGTGAAACAGCGCATCAAACCCCTGATAAGCAGTCAAATGGGGCGGAACCGTCATCATCAGCTCTGGATCTACGATGGACAGGGTGGGAAAGGTTTTCTCATAGCCAAATCCGATCTTTTCCTTACCGTTGGTGATGACTGTCCAAGGGTCGGCCTCTGTTCCAGTTCCCGCGGTGGTCGTAATTGCCACAATGGGCAGAGGATCACTTTGTACCGGCTGTCCCTTGCCGCTGCCGCCGGGAATGTAGTCCCAGTAGTGACCTTCATTGGTTGCCATGACCGCAATGGCCTTGGCGGAGTCGATGCTGCTTCCGCCGCCGAGACCGATGACAAAGTCACAGCCCCTTTCTTTAGCCAAAGCGGCTCCTTCCATTACATGTTCAACAATGGGATTGGGCAGGATCTTGTCGAAAAGCACATGCTCCACATTGGCTTTATCCAGCTGTTCCTCCAGGCGGGCTAGATATCCGTATTTTTTCATTGACGGACCCGCTGATGTCACAATCAAGGCTTTCTTGCCCGGCAGATTCTGCCGGCTCAGCTCATTGAGCTTGCCTTTGCCGAAGAGAATCCGGGTCGGTAGATAGAAATCAAAGCTCATCCTTGCTGCCTCCTTTTCCTTGATCCCATGATTTATCTTAATTCAACCCAAGAGTGATAAATCCTTGAAGATGTGCATCATCGCACTATCCTCCCGGAGTTTGCAGCAGAATATGGCTAACTGGTCTTCAATGCCGTCCAAGAAAGAACTCCCTGCTTTGGGTGCATATGGGATGGTTGTATAGCAAATGATATACATACCTTTGCTGCCAAGGGAAGGACTGTCGCCTTGTCTAGGGCAGCTGGTCACTATGGACGAGGGATTGGGGATTAAGAAAAGTCTTGGAGGCGGTTGTGTGAGGGTGCTCATGTTATCTTGGGAGTATCCGCCCCAGGTAGTGGGTGGTTTAGGGCGGCACGTTGCGGACCTATCTGAAGCTTTGGTGGAAATGGGCCATGAGGTCCATGTCTTGACAGGCGATGCAGCAGACGCGCCGGCCCGGGAGATGCTCCGGGGGGTCAATGTCCACCGGTTGAAGATGTACGGTCCCGCTGGTCGGGATTTTGTTGAATCAGTCACCCACCTCAATATCAATATGTTGGAGGCGGCCCTGGGGCTGGTTCGCAGGGGATATGTCTTTGATATTATCCACAGCCACGACTGGCTGGCTGCCCATGCCGGCAAAGCCCTGAAGCACGGCCTCATGCGTCCCCTTATTGCCACCATCCACGCAACTGAGTTCGGGCGCAACCATGGACTCCACAATGATCTGCAGCGGCATATCAGCAATCTGGAGTGGTGGCTCACTTATGAGGCGTGGAAGGTTATCTGCTGCAGTCAGTACATGCGGGGTGAGATCCAATACATTTTCCAGCTGCCGGAGGATAAGATTCGCATAATACCCAACGGCGTCAAAGCAGAGGATTTTGCCGTCCAGGAGGAATTTGATCGAGCATCCTTCCGCCGCCTTTATGCCGCGGATAATGAGCGGATTGTCTATTTTGTCGGTCGGCTGGTCCATGAGAAGGGAGTTGATGTCCTCTTAGAGGCAGTGCCCCTGGTGCTGGCCCAGGATCAGCAGGTGAAATTTGTCATTGCCGGCAAGGGTCCGGCTGAATATGCCCTGCGGGAACGGGCCCACCAGCTGGGGGTCAGCCATAAGATCTACTTTGCCGGCTTTGTGGATGATACCACCCGTAACCGGTTGTACGCCTGCAGTGATGTAGCGGTGGTGCCGAGTCTCTACGAGCCCTTTGGGATAGTTGCACTGGAAGCAATGGCAGCAGGAGTACCGGTGGTGGTATCGGACACCGGGGGACTCTCAGAGGTGGTTAAGCATGGTGAAAACGGCCTGCGGGCATATCCCGGCAACCCCCGTTCTTTAGCCGACAATATCCTTGCTTACCTGAAGGCGCCGGACTTTGCCGCTTATATTAGGGAGCGGGCTGCCGGGGAAGTGCGGGATAGGTACAACTGGTCACTGGCTGCAGCCAAGACTTCCAAGGTGTATGAAGAGGTGCTCCAGGAATTCCAGAACAGTCCATGGGCAGAGGCTGAAAGCTTTCCGGCAGATGAAATCTTGGCCAAAACCAGGCTGACTACCCATGGGGCACAGGCCCGCTACCAAGACACCAGTTCTGTCCACTATTCCTTCCAAGAACCATGGGAATCAGATGAAGATCTCGCCGGCAGCCGCTATCTCAATCTGTCCCGGGAATACGTCTCCCTATCGGCAAAGGCTAAAAGGGAAACGCTTTTCCAAGGGGGCCAGTGGACTGATCCTGAGGAGGGATCTTTGTCATGAAGGCAGTGATCATGGCCGGCGGCCAGGGGAGCCGTCTTCGCCCCTTGACCTGTGACCTTCCCAAGCCTATGGTACCCATGGCTAACCGGCCGATGATGGAGTATATTATCGAGCTCCTCTGCCGCCATGGATTTCGGGATATCGCTGTCACTACTTATTATCTGCCGGAAGTCATTGAAGAGTACTTTGAAGATGGAGCTCCTTGGGGCGTTAAGCTCAGATATTTTCAAGAAGATCGGCCCTTGGGGACTGCCGGCAGCGTGAAGAACGCGTCTGTCTTTCTCAATGAGACCTTCTTGGTCATATCCGGAGACTGCCTAACCGACTTTGATTTAGATGCTGCCCTTGCCTATCACCGGGGGAAGCAGGCCCTGGCCACAATTGTCCTCACCCGGGTTCCTTCACCCTTGGAGTATGGAGTTGTGTTTACAAGTCCGGAAGGGCGGGTTGAGCGCTTCTTAGAGAAACCCAGTTGGGGCGAGGTCTTCAGCGATACAGTCAATACCGGCATCTATATTCTCGAACCGGAGGTCCTTTCCCACATTCCCGCCGGCAGTCAATTTGATTTCAGTAGAGATCTTTTTCCGAGACTCCTTGAGAAGCAGCTGCCGCTCTACGGTTATGTGGCGGAGGGGTATTGGTCGGATATCGGCAATCTAGAGCAGTACATACAGGCACATATTGATCTCCTCGCCGGAAAGGTTAAGGCGGTTTTACCGGGGAGCGTTCAGGATGGGATCTGGAAAGACGAAGGAGCTTGGGTGCATCCCGATGCGGTCCTCAAACCACCGGCGATCCTGGGCAAAAACAGCCGGGTGGATCGGGGGGCGGCAGTAGGACCAGGTACGGTCTTGGGCCCCGGCTCGGTCCTCGGTCCCAACAGCTCGGCTCGCCGGTCCATTCTATGGCAAAATGTCCAGGTTGGGACCGGCGGGGAAATTCGGGGGGCTGTCCTTTGCGATCAAGTCTTGGTCAAGCCAAGGGTACGGATTTTTGAAGGGGCGGTAATCGGCCGCAGCAGTACCCTGGGTATGTCTAGTACTGTCAGGCCCGGCGTCAAAATCTGGCCCCACAAAGTAGTGGAGCGGGGGACTAATGTCAGTGGAGATGTTGTCTGGGCGGGAACCTGTTCCAAGGCCCTATTTGGCAATACCGGCATTAGCGGGCTTGCCAATCTGGAGATCAGCCCTGAGTTTGCGGTTCGGGTAGGGGCAAGTTTGGCTGCCCTTTATGATACCGGCTCTAACATCTTGGTAGCCGCGGATGGGTGGGGGGCCTCCCGGATGGTAAGGCGGGCTTTGACCACCGGTATTTTGTCCAGTGGAGTTAATGCCGTAGATATCGGTTCCACAACTCTCCCAGTGGCAAGGTTCACCACAGTGCTCACCAACTGTTCCGCCGGTGTTTATGTGCGGCAGGGCCGTCAAAGTCCCGATCATCTGGAGATCCAGATCCTGGATAAGGCTGGATTTCCCTTAAGCCGCAGTGATGAAAGAAAGGTGGAAAACTACTTTTCCCGGGGTGATTTCCGCCGGGTACAGGGCATAGGTGTGGGACGAGCCCAGTTCGCCGCCGGAGCCAATGAGGTGTACCTCAAAGCTCTCCTTGAAAAATGCGACACCTCTTTGCTGACCAAGGGGTCGGCAACTGTTGCCATCGGCTACACATCTCCTGCCTTGAGGAAACTCCTCCATCCCTTGCTTACCCGGCTAAACTGCCGGGCTATCGACCTCAACCTGGACAAGGCCCCTGATGCTGCCCCCAGTACAGTGATGTACCAGCGGGAGATGTATGCAGATCAGATGGCAGAGGCAGTCATCAGGAATAACGCTTCCCTGGGTCTTCTTGTTGATGGGAGCGGGGAGGCTGCCATCATTTTCAACGACAAAGGTGAGGCGCTTCCCGAGGAGAGGCACTGGCCCCTGCTGACTTGGGCCTTGGCTAAGACCGGAAGGGGTCATGATGGAAGCTGGGTGGTGCCGGTATCTGCATCCCAGAGTGTTGATCATTTGGCGAAAAGATACGGCGGTTCTGTACTCAGAACGCCCAATACTGCCAGGGCCGTGCTCCAGAATGCCGGCCGGGGAGTAAGGGAAGACTTGGCTTTGCTCCACCCGGCCTTTGATGCCCTATCCTTTGTTGTGGTGCTAATTCAGCTCATCAAAGGGGAAGGGAGACCCCTTTCCCAGCTGGATGCAGCTTTTCCTGCTCCCCGGCGGCTGGAGGTGGAGGTACCCTGTTCCTGGGAGGATAAGGGCAGAGTAATGCATACCCTCCTGGAGCGCACAGCCGGCTTAGAGCGGGATTTGGTAGATGGGATTAAGGTATTCCATGAACAAAGCTGGGCTTTGGTACTCCCCGATGGAGAGGAGCCATTGGTGCGGGTGGTTGCCGAAGCTCCCACTGAGGAGGAGGCCGATGCCCTGGCACAGATGTACGCGGGTGAAATCATGAATATAACTGGAACTGGTGAAGTTGATATAGGTAGCTAGAGATATACGGCAGATGTACGGCAGCAAGACTTCTAGTCCGGTGCTCCAAGGATTGACATTACCGCCGCTGTCCTATTAACCCCCTGCCTTCATTACAGGCAGCGGGGTCTTTTTCACATCACCTGCATAGATGCGGAAATCCAGGTTGGGAAAGATGTTGTTTCGCTCTTCCAGCACCTTGAGGAAGTGGGGATTGATGCGGTTTTCAGTGATCTGGTGATATAGGTCCTGGAAATTCACAAGGTGCTGCTGGGTTCGCCGGCGGGCATATTCCACCATGGTGCCGGTTTTCATGATAAAGGCCCAATCGCTGGCCTGGGCTAGAAGTAGTTCCCGGGCAGCTTGATTCAGAGCCCTTTGCGTCTCTCCACTGGCATGTTGATAGCGATTAGCCAGGTCCACCATGCGGTCAGCTGCCTTGTGGAGGTGGCGGTAAATCCAGTCATTGCTTGCATCTAGCCATACTTCATGGTAGCCGCCGTTGCCCCAGCTGGATTCAGAGGGTATAGAGATTTGATGTACGTGGTACTTGTCTAGATACTCGGTAGGGGTGATCATTTTGAACACCCGCTGATCGTACGCGCTCTTTCGGAATAAATAATCTAGCCATTGGGGTCCTTCGTACCACCAGTGGCCGAACAGCTCTGCATCATAGGGAGCAACCACCAAGGGAGGCCGGTCCATCTTTTCCGCCAAGTACTTGATCTGAAGCTCCCGGTTAAACATGAAGTTTCCAGCATGATCCGCTGCCCGCTGTGAAGCAGTTTGGGGCTCGTAGATTTCTTTATAGTCGTCTCTTCCCGTGATCCTGTGATACTTGATTCCGGTAAAACCCCTGATGCCGTCGATGAGATAGGGCTTTATGTAATCATAATCCAAGTCAAACCCGATGTCCCGGTAGAAATCCCGGTAGACATAATCTCCAGGATAACCCTCCCAGGCACTCCATACCTGCTTCGATGACTCCCAGTCTCTACCGAAGGCCGCGAGCCCTGCCGGCGTGTAAATCGGTGCAAAGATGGAATAGCGGGGACGGGGCTCGGCATGGAGTATTCCGTGGGAGTCCAGGATTACATAGCTGATGCCGTGGTGGGTGAGGATCTCATCAATACCCGGCATAAAGCCGCACTCCGGCAGCCAAAACCCCTTCGGGTCTTTTCCGAACAAATGCCGGTATGTGTCAATACCCAAGGCGACTTGAGCTTCTACAGCCTTAGGATTGACAAATAGGAGGGGAAGATACCCGTGGGTTGCCGCCGATGCCATGATCTCCAGGCTGCCTGTTTTCTCAAGCTCTAAGAAACAATCCAGCAGCCGGTGGCGGCAATCCTCGAAGAGCTGCCTGGCCCGTCGGAACTGCTTGAGGTAGCGGCAGGCAACCTCCTGTACCTTGGGCTGATGCCTGGTGCGGTGGACTTCCTTTTCCGCCAGTTCACACAGCTTGTCAATGTGGGCCGCATACCTTCCCTGCAGGTACCCATCGGACAGCATCCAGGCTAGTGTGGGTGTAATGGACATGGTGAGGCGTAAGGGTACCTCATCCCGAACCAGCCCCCGCATCATCTCGATTAAGGGGAGGTACGTTTCAGTAATGGCCTCCATTAGCCAGAGCTCTTCCAGACACTGGTCAGTCTCTGGGTGGCGCACATAGGGAAGATGGGCATGGAGGACGATGGAAACATAACCTAGATACAAGCTGATGCTCCTCTCAAAGCTGTGCTAAGGTTCCAGTTCAGATTTAGCCGATCCTAGAACCTGGGGCGGTTTTCCCATGGGGCTGAAAACTCCAGGGCTGGTGGGGTAAGGTCCTAGTGCTGTGATGCGGCCCTGCCGGCGCCTTTGCCACTCCATGGGACTGTGGCCGGGCTGGGGATGACGGGATATCCACTGAAACTCCTGGATGGTGAGCCACTCTTCATCGATAATGGAGCTTACGGCTCCCCTGGGAGCTGTGACAATATTGGAACGGGAGATTTCCCGAAAGGTGCCGTCAAGGGTGCGGACGCCGATGGATGCCTGGTAGGAGCCGCCCTTTTTTCCCGTTTGGATATGCCAAGCCTGACTGAAGGGCTGGAGGGTGATATCAAAGTATGTTTGCGGCAGATTCACCTCAGGATCCAGTTGGTAGACCCGGAGGACTGTTCGGCACTCATCGTCCTTAAGGTCCCCTGTAACCTGGGACCAGGCAGCGGGAGTAATTTCCCAATAGGCAAAGAGCCAGCTCGGATCCCGGGCAAGGAGGACGATGAAGTCTTCTCCGTAGGCCGCCGGAAGCTCCCGGTGGGGGACTGGATATGTCTGAAGAAAAGCAGCCTCTGTCCCATGCTGCTTTTGCCCTTTACCTGAGGGATGACTGGTTGTATCTTGGCACATAAGGGGTAGATCGGCGTTCCCTCCTTGGAGCGACCGTCCCTCCGTGGCTCGTTCCCTCAATGGCGGCACCTCCTTCCCATCCGGCAGCATGGAAATACTTTCTTAAGTATTTCTCGAGATAAAGCCATTTATTCCTTATGTACCGGACCTTTCCGGTGGTATTTTCCATCATCTGCCTTTCGTCACTTCACCGGCAGCATGTCCTTGGA
Organism: Bacillota bacterium; assembly: GCA_012727675.1. GTDB lineage: Bacteria > Bacillota > Limnochordia > DTU087 > DTU087 > DTU087. Next base: position 12,996 of record JAAYGR010000218.1, on the reverse strand, counting down.
CAAAATATGCTTAGGGCGAAAGCTGGGTACTTCGCTGTTGGCAGGAAATGGCTGCTGGGTTGACGAAAACCGGAAAGCAAAGGAGGTGCTGATCTTGTCCAAGGGAAGCATAACCATTAAGAACGGTCAGCTGGTTACCCCTTTCGCCGTTTTTCCTGGAACTATTGTGATTGAAAATGGAATCATCTCCTATGCCGGCAGTTCGGAGCATGCACCTTTAGATGTTAATCCGGTGCTGGATGCCGAGGGAGCTTACATAACCCCAGGATTGATTGATATCCACGTCCACGGCGGAGGCGGTGGCGATGTCATGGATGGTACCGCCGAGGCATTGGATTTGATGGGGCAAACCTTCGCCCGCTGGGGTACCACCGCCTTTCTGCCTGCCACCGTAACGGCAGGTCACCGAGAAACCCTGCAGGCGGTAGCGGCGGTGAAAGAAGCCGCGGAAAAGGGGACCGGCGGCGCCCAGGTTTTGGGCATACATCTGGAAGGTCCCTACATAGATATAGGCAAGCGGGGTGCCCACCATCCCGACTATGTCCGCTCTCCATCCCTCGAGGAATTGGAAGAGATTTGGAGAGCAGCCGGCCCGCTCCTTAAGCTGGTCACTTTGGCCCCGGAGCAGGAAGGGGCAGAGGCAGTCATCAGGCAGCTGCGGTCTTGGGATGTGACGGTTGCCATCGGCCATTCCAATGCCACATATGAGCAGGTGATGGCTGCCCACCTTTGGGGGGCCAGCCACATTTGCCATATGTTCAATGCCATGCGGGGTCTCCATCACCGGGAACCGGGGGTAGTGGGAGCTGCCCTGACCTGTGACGGCTTTTCGGTTGAACTGATTTGTGACGGAGTCCATGTCCATCAGGCTGCCATGGATCTGGTGCTCAGGGCAAAGGGTCCAGACAAGGTTGTGCTCATCACCGATACCATGCGGGCCATGGGGCTTCCGGAGGGGAAGTACCAGCTGGGCGGGCTGGACATCGAGGTCACCAAGGAGGCGGCCCGGCTCCTTACTGGAGAACTGGCGGGAAGTACCCTGTCTATGGCCAAGGCAGTGAAGAATGCTGTTGAAATGCTGGGAGTTTCGGTGCCTGAGGCGATCAGGATGGCTTCATATAACCCCGCGAGGACAATCGGCATCTCCCACCGCAAAGGCAGCCTCACTGTGGGGAAAGATGGCGATATAGCCCTCTTTGATACTGAATTCAATCCTTTGGTTACCATTGTCGAAGGGCATGTAGTTTACCAACGAACATGAGAAAGGGCAGGTGAAATCCATTGCAGATTAAGATTGCCAAGGATTACGCTGAGATGAGTAGGCTGGCGGCTGACATGGTAAGCCGGCTGGTAGAGAGCAAGCCCAATGCTGTCTTGGGACTGGCGACCGGAAGTACTCCCTTAGGTTTGTATGAAGAGTTGGTGAAGCGGCATAGGGCCGGTCTAGATTTCTCCCAGGTGACCACCTTTAATTTGGATGAATACTACGGCCTAGATGGCGATCATCCCGCCAGCTACAACTACTACATGTGGGAGCAGCTATTTAGCAAAATCAATATTGCCAAGGAGAGGGTCAACATTCCCAATGGGGCCGCTGCCGATCCGGAGGAGGAATGTCGAAGATATGAAGCCAGGATCGCCGCCGCGGGTGGTATCGATCTGCAGATCTTGGGAATTGGACATAATGCCCATATCGGCTTCAATGAGCCCGGTACACCCTTTGGCACCACTACTAGCTTGGTGAAATTGGCTCCTGCAACCATCAAGGCCAATGCCCGCTTTTTCGAGAGGGAGGAAGACGTTCCCCGGGAGGCTATTTCCATGGGGATCAAGAGCATCATGCAGAGCCGCAGCATAGTCCTGCTGGCCAACGGCGAAGGCAAGGCCGATGCAGTGGCTGCCGCCATCCAGGGACCGGTCACCGAAGAAGTGCCCGCCTCTGTCCTGCAGCTTCACCCAGACTGCACCTTCATATTGGACGAGGCAGCGGCTAGGAAGCTGACCAGCTGAACACCTAAATATGCTTCATTAGATTTACCAACTTACCGGCAGAGGTCTTCTCCGATATGATCCGGCTGATGACCTCTGCTAGTTTTTTTGGGTCGTGGCGGACTAGATTAGTCATGCTGATGACTTCAGCGGTGATGGGTGTAACACCTAAAGCTGCTACCTCCGCCACATCTGGTTCAACCGGCACCGCTCCCTCCCGCCGGTATCGCTCCAGCAAATGATCGGGAACGGCGGCGGTATTGACGATCACATAGTCGATTAGGCCTGGCCCCACATGGTTAATCAGAGCCTCCACATGGTGGGATGCCTTGTAGCCGTCGGTCTCTCCGGGCTGGGTCATCACATTGCAGATGTAGATCTTCGGCGCAGTTGACCGCCGGATGGCCTCCCGAATGTCGGGTACCAGCAGATTGGGCAGCACACTGGTATACAGACTACCGGGTCCCAGGACGATGGCATCGGCGCTGTCAATGGCTGCAATGGCCTCCTCCAGCGGCTTGCAGTTTTCCGGCTCCATGAAAACCCGGCGAATTTTCTTCCCCGGCTGGGGGATCAGGCTTTCGCCGGTGGTGGTAGAGCCGTCAGCGTATTCTGCCCGAAGGGTTACCGAGTTGAGGGTAGAGGGCAGAACCTGTCCCCTTACTGCCAGTACTTGACTGGAAGTGCGGATAGCTTCTTCAAAATCCCCGGTGATGTCCGTCATGGCCGCTATAAATAAGTTCCCAAAACTGTGGCCCTCCAGGCCTTCTCCCCAATCAAAGCGGTATTGAAACAGCTGTTCCATCAAAGGTTCCGTATTGGCTAAGGCAACAAGGGTGTTGCGGATGTCGCCAGGGGCCGGAATGCCAAGTTCCAACCGGATACGGCCGGAACTGCCGCCGTCATCGGCAACGGTGACAATGGCGGTAATGCGGTCTGTCTTGAGCTTCAACCCCCTGAGCATGGTAGAAAGCCCTGTACCGCCTCCAATCACTACAACTTCTGGCTCTCTGCCCAGTCCCCGCTTGTGGAATATGATCTCTGCAAGATCCTTAGGATCTGCAGGCAGAATATCCATAATCAAGGAGCGGATTACCTGGCGAAATCCAATGCAGATGAGTACTATGCCTAGAACAGCGACTGCCGCTCCCAGCTCTTGGATCAAAGGTATTTTACTGGGCTGACCGATGGCCCGCAGCCAATTGCTGATGGTGCGTCCCAGGGTGATTATCGGTTCTGGGCCGATGAGCACGGCCCCACCGCCTGCAGTTAAGATTCCGCCCAGGATCATCAAAAGGACCCAGCGCTTTACCCGCATCCCTGGGTACAACCATTTGATGTATCGGCTCCAGAGATTTTCAAACCCGTTGTAATATTCCTCGATGTTCAACATTGACTACATACCCCTGCTCACGAACGAAGTCCGCGACATAATTGGCGATGGTTACTGACCGGTGCTGACCGCCGGTACAGCCGATGGCGATAACCAGTTCCTGTTTCCCCTCTTTGACATATTGGGGCAGCAAGAACTCTATTAGGTCAAGGAGTTTCTGCAGAAACCGCTGGGTGACTGACCACTTGAGGACATAATCCCGAACAGGCGGATCGTTGCCTGTAAAAGGAGCTAAGGATTCGACATAATGGGGATTAGGCAGGAACCTGACATCAATGGCCAGGTCTGCATCCAAAGGAAGCCCGTGTTTGTAGCCAAAGGAAATCACTGAAACCGTCATGGTCTTGTGACTGGCGGCCTCTCCGAACAAGCGGTGGAGTTCTTGCCGCAGCTGCCTAGGGGTGATGGCACTGGTATCCATCACCCGATGGGCTCGCCCCCTCAGCTCCTGGAGTCTATGCCGCTCCTGCCTGATGCCGTCCAGCACGCTGCCTTCCGGCAGCAGGGGGTGGCGCCGCCGGCTTTCCTTGAAGCGGCGAACTAGGGCCTCGTCGGAGGCTTCTAGGAACAGGATCTCATAGGCGAAGCCAGATTCCTCCAGGTCCTCCAGGACTTCGATGAGGTGGTCAAAAAAGCCCCTGCCCCTGATGTCACATACCAAGGCCACATGGTTGATTTTGCCCTCGGACTGGATGCAAAGCTCAGCAAACTTGGGGATGAGAGCTGGCGGCAGATTATCTACACAAAAGTAGCCGAGGTCCTCCAAGATGCGGACAGTTTCTGTCTTGCCGGCGCCTGAAAGGCCGGTGATCAGTACGAATTTTAGCTGGTTAAGGGTATCATTCATTGTGGTGTTCATCCTTTCCCGGCCTGTAGATTATTTCTACCGCTTCTCCCTTTCCAGCCCACTTTCCTGCCCCCATATTTTAGCTGCCTTTGGCCCCCTCACAATAATATGAGGAAAAAGGGGTTAGGGGATACTATCTTTCGAAAGGTCAGAGGAGAGAGTAGTGGGAAGCTGAGTCAAACAAAGCCTTAGGTAAGAAGAGGGAGTTAGGGCGGCTCTCAAGAGAAAGGGGCCTTGAGCCAAAGAGGAGTTGGAGGCTTTGGTGGCGAAGGCCAAACGAAATAGGTAGAAGCCGGAAAAGGTCGGTCGGTACATGGGCTGGGAAAGGGGGAGCGGGGTAATTCCCCACTGTGATGGGATTTTCCCGTGCTGCTAGAGATGAGTTGGCCAGGATCATGCCGGAGCGCCGCTGCTGTCAGCTGGCCGAGCTGGCGGGGTTGGCCTATATAGATGGGAACCTGACCTCTCAGGGCTATGAAGTCATTGTCGGACAGGCTGCTGCTGCCAGAATGGCCTTTCGCCTGCTGAAGCAGCTGTACCAGCCCTACATGGAGATCAGGGTGCGGCGCCGGGTGCGTTTCAGCAAGCACAATGTGTACACCATCCGGATTCCCAACCAGCCCAGGCTGCACAGAATTGTCGGAAGCCTCCGGGGCGTTCACCAGCGGTACACCAGAAAACGTTGGGGGAAACCCTGCTGCCGCAAGGCCTTTCTCAGGGGGGTGTACATCTGCCGGGGTTCGTTAACCAATCCCAAGAAGAACTACCACTTAGAAATTGTCACCGACAGCTTTCAGCAGGCCGCTGTTGTCCAGAGCCTCATGGAGACCCTCGACTTATCCCCTGGAGTCGTCCAGCGCAAGAAACATGTAGCCCTTTACTTTAAAGATGGGGAGCAGATCTCCAAGCTTCTGAATCTCTTGGGGGGCCATACCGCCGTACTGAATCTTGAGAATGTCCGGGTTGTAAAGGGGATGCGCAACCAGGTCAACCGTCTTGTCAACTGTGAGACTGCCAACATGGACAAGACCCTGGAGGCGGCTTTTCGCCAGGTGGAGAACATCAAATTGATCAAAGCCAATGGGCGGTTTGGGTCACTGCCTCCAGACCTAAAGGAAATGGCCAATCTTAGGCTCAAGTTCCCCTACGCTAGTCTCAAGGAACTGGGGCAGCTTTTGGATCCACCCTTGAGCAAATCAGGGGTGAATCATCGTTTTCGGAAACTAGATGCCATTGCCGAAAAAATCCGGAAGGAAAAAGCAGAGTAAGGTTTCCAAAACACCTTCACAGGAAATTTCCAGCAGTAATGGAGGACTTTGCTATCGCGGCTCGAATAGAAATGAGGGGAGAAAATGAGTCTCTTTTTTTGCCGCCCGCGGGACAGAAAGTGTTGTGGCGGGACAACATAGGACCCCCTCGAAATCCTTCGCTTGTTTAGGGTGTCGATTTTCGGGAAATGAATTCACGTTACGGGAGGGCCGGGTACTACCCCCAATATATGGACAACTTGGCTGTTATACAAAAGATAGCTCCGGAAATCGCAGAACTGGTGGAAAAGCGGTACACCATCTTGCGAAATATATATTTTATCCAGCCAGTGGGTCGACGGGCGTTAGCAGCCCGGCTGCGGCTGCCGGAGCGAACGGTTCGCAATGAGGTTGAAATTCTTCGAGAGCAAGGACTGTTGGTATCCAATCCCGCCGGCATGCATGTTACTGAAGAGGGGGAACGGATCTTAGGTGACCTTAAGGAGTACGTTCGGGAGCTCAGAGGACTTTCAGAACTAGAGCGGCGCCTGGCCAGGCTGCTGGGACTTCAGCAGGTGATTATAGTGCCGGGAGATTCCGATGAAGATGAAACTGTTAAGAAAGAGATGGCCAAGGCAACTGCTAAGTACCTTAAGGCGGTACTGCAAGATGGCGATGTTATGGCTGTCACCGGCGGCACTACTTTAGCAGAGGTTGCCAGGAGCTTTCCGGCCTCAGCGGAAAGGCTGGACGTAATGGTGGTGCCGGCTAGGGGTGGCTTAGGCGAGGAAGTAGAAAAACAGGCTAACACCGTAGCTGCCAATATTGCCGAACGCTTAGGCGGTACCTACCGGTTGCTGCATGTTCCCGATGATGTGGGAGAAGATGTTATTGCCAGCTTATGTGGAGATCCGAAGATTAAGGAAATGCTAGATCTAGTCAAGAATGCCGATGTGGTGCTCCACGGGATCGGTACAGCAGAAGAGATGGCTCGCCGCCGGGGGCTTGGAGAAGAGGATCTGCAGCTTCTCCGGGAAAGGCGGGCGGTGGGAGAAGCCTTTGGATACTATTTCGATGAGACAGGACGGATTGTATACAACACCACCAGTGTGGGTCTGAGAATGGAAGATTTGGCCAAGATTGACAAGGTAGTAGCTGTTGGCGGCGGCCGTACCAAGGCGGCAGCGGCCCTGGCAGTCATGTCCAACCGCTATCAACATGTATGCATTACCGATGAAGGGGCTGCCCGTCTGATGTACGCAAGCCTTGAGGGGAGGGATGTGGACGACGATCACTTCGATAGGATATGAAGGGTGTTTAAGCCCATTGTAATAGCTCTCCGTACTTAAACCTTAGAGGAGGATGACAAAATGGCAGTTAAAGTAGGAATCAATGGTTTTGGTCGAATTGGACGGTTGGTTCTCAGAGGATGCATTAATGATCCTGAGGTCGAAGTTGTAGCCATCAATGACCTGACCAATGCAGAGACCCTTGCCCATCTATTTAAGTATGATTCAGTCCACGGCGTTTTGGCTGAGGATGTTCGAGCCGAGGGCGATGAGCTGGTTGTTGGCGACCGGCGAATCAAAGTATTTGCCGAAAGAGAGCCGGCCAAGCTGCCTTGGGGCGATTTGGGAGTAGAGTATGTGATTGAGGCCACCGGTGTTTTTCGGACCAAGGAAGCAGCCATGGCCCACATTGAGGCTGGTGCCAAGAAGGTTGTCATCACAGCTCCAGCCAAGAATGAAGACATCACTATTGTCATGGGCGTTAACCATGCTGATTACGACCCTGCCAACCATGATGTAGTGTCCAACGCTTCTTGCACCACCAACTGCCTGGCTCCGGTAGCTAAAGTCATCGACCAGAAATTTGGCATTAAGCGGGGCCTGATGACTACTGTCCATGCCTATACTAATGACCAGCGGATCCTGGATCTGCCCCATAAGGATTTGCGGCGGGCACGGGCAGCGGCCATGAGCATCATTCCCACCACCACCGGTGCTGCCGCGGCTGTCGGTCTAGTACTGCCCCAGCTCAAGGGCAAGCTGGACGGCTTTGCTATGCGGGTACCTACACCGGATGTCAGTGTTGTTGACCTGACAGTGGAGCTGGAGAAGGACACTACTGCCGAGGAGATCAATGCAGCTCTGAAGGCAGCCGCTGAGGGAGAGTTGAAGGGAATCCTGGGAGTCAGTGAGTTGCCCTTGGTTTCCATGGACTTCCGGGGCGATAACCGCTCTTCAATCGTCGATGCTGCACTGACCACAGTGATGGAGGGCAATTTTGCCAAGGTCGTTGCCTGGTATGATAACGAGTGGGGCTACTCCATGAGAGTAGTGGATCTTGTTAAATACATGGCTTCCCGTGCCTAATGGAGCCATATCTGACCGTACCCCGGTCAGCTCTTTATGGGAACTGACCGGGGGACTTTTCTGTTCACTTAAACGGGACTCTCTCAAGTGGGGGGATCGAGTATGAATACACTCCCCGTGAAGGATTTGGATGTCAAGGGAAAACGGGTGTTTGTCCGGGTAGATTTCAATGTCCCCATGGATGAGAATCAGAATATCACCGATGATAAGCGGATTCGGGCAGCCCTGCCCACCATTCAGTATCTAATTGACCAAGGTGCCAGGGTAATATTGGCATCCCATTTGGGCCGGCCCAAGGATAAGCCTGAGGATAAGTTCAGAATGGATCCAGTTGCTAAACGGCTGGCAGAACTCTTGGGCAAAGAAGTTGCCAAAGTAGATGACTGTATCGGGCCTGAAGTGGAAAAGGCTGTTTCTGAGCTGAAAGACGGGGATGTACTCCTTCTGGAGAATGTCCGGTTTTACCCGGGAGAAAAGAAAAACGACCCCGAATTTGCCAAGAGCCTGGCAAGCTTAGCAGAGATCTACGTCAATGATGCCTTTGGCGCAGCCCACCGTGCCCATGCTTCAACGGCAGGCGTTGCCCAGTATCTGCCCGCGGCTGCGGGATTCCTCCTGCAGAAGGAAATTGAGGTTATGGGCAAGGCTCTAGAGGATCCCGAGCGGCCCTTTGTTGCCATCCTAGGAGGCGCCAAGGTGGCAGATAAGATCGGTGTCATTAAGAACCTCCTGGAGAAGGTCGATACTTTGATTATCGGCGGGGGCATGGCCTACACTTTCCTCAAAGCCCAAGGCCACGAGATCGGCACCTCCTTGCTGGATGCCGACAGCCTAGAACTGGCTAAAGAGCTGATGGAGACCGCCAAGGAGCGGGGCGTGAAGTTCCTGCTTCCAGTTGACATAGTCATCGCCGATCGCTTTGCTGCCGATGCAGCCTATGAAGTCGTTCCTGCCGATGGGATGCGGGCTGACTGGATGGGGATGGACATCGGGCCCAAGACTGTTGAGCTTTTCAGCCAAGAGATCAAATCTGCCAAGACAGTGGTTTGGAACGGCCCCATGGGTGTCTTTGAGATGCCTAACTTTGCCAAGGGAACCCAGGCCATTGCCCAGGTTATGGCTGACAGTGATGCCTTAACTATCATTGGGGGCGGTGACTCCGCGGCTGCCGTTGATCAAGCCGGTCTTGCTGATAAGCTGTCCCACGTATCTACCGGCGGCGGTGCTTCCTTGGAGTTCTTGGAAGGCAAAGCTTTGCCGGGAGTTGAGGCTCTAAACGATAGATAACTGCGGAGGGGATAAGGTTGAGAGTTCCGATCATTGCAGGGAATTGGAAAATGAACAAGACGCCGGAGGAAGCCGCAGCCCTTTGCCGGGAACTGCTTCCCCTTCTCGGTGAACTAACTGACCGGGAAGTTGTCCTCTGTCCCCCCTTCACCGCATTGACGGCTGTTAAAGAGGTCATAGAGGGGACCGACGTTGCCCTGGGTGCTCAGAATGTATTCTATGAAGACAGCGGGGCATATACCGGTGAAGTGTCGCCCCCGATGCTTAAGGCCTTGGGGGTTAAATATGTGATCATCGGCCATTCAGAGCGGCGGGAGTACTTTGGCGAAGCCGACGAAATGGTCAACCGCAAAGTAAAGGCGGCTATTGCCCACGGATTATTACCCATCCTTTGCGTCGGCGAAACCCTGGAGCAAAGGGAATCGGGGATTACTGAGACCTTGGTTAAGAGCCAGATCAAAAAGGCCTTCAGTGATGTCTCAGCCGATGATGCGCTAAAGGTAGTTGTGGCTTACGAGCCCATCTGGGCTATCGGCACCGGCAAGACAGCAACCTCCGAGGAGGCAAACCGGGTAATTGGATTAATTAGAGCCACTTTAGGGGAGATCTATGGTGGTTCAACAGCTGAAGCTATCCGCATCCAGTACGGCGGTAGCGTTAAGCCGGAGAATATAGCAGAGTTGATGCAGGAACCGGAGATCGACGGCGCTTTAGTAGGAGGCGCAAGTCTCGAAGCAGAGTCATTTGCCCGGATCGTACGCTATGATGATCAGGGTTAATGTATCCGGTGCGAAGGAGGATGTGTATTGGCCAAGGCAAAACACCCAGTTTGTCTCCTAATCTTGGACGGATTCGGCATAAATGAAAGGGATGAAGGCAACGCTGTTCGTCTGGCTCGGACGCCTCATCTTGATGCAATCTTTGCCAAGTATCCCGGTGCCCGCCTACGTGCTTCAGGAGAGGCCGTGGGCCTGATGGAAGGTCAGATGGGGGACTCCAATGTTGGGCATTTGAATATCGGTGCAGGACGCATTGTTTACCAGGATGTGGCCCGAATCAGCAAAGCAGTGCGGGAGGGCGAGTTCCAGAAGAATGAATGGCTCATCAAGGCCATGACCGCGTGCCGGGACAAAGGGACGGCCCTGCATCTTATGGGGTTGCTTTCCCCTGGGGGAGTCCACAGCCACAGCCATCACCTTTATGCCCTATTGGATATGGCAGCTGATTGCGGCCTTAAGAAAGTCTACGTCCACGCATTTCTCGATGGACGGGACGTCCCGCCCGCCAGCAGCCATGAGTACATGGCAGAGCTTGAGAGCAAGCTAAAGGAGGTAGGCATTGGCCAGGTTGCCACAGTCTCTGGGCGTTACTATGCCATGGATAGAGACCGGCGGTGGGATCGAACGGAGAAGGCATACAACGCCCTGGTGCTTGGTGAGGGACGAAAGGCCAATAGCGGCAGTGAAGCGGTGGCCATCGCCTATGACAAAGGAGAAACCGATGAGTTTGTGGTTCCGACTGTAGTGGTGGATGGACAGGGCAATCCTGTAGGTACCGTTGACGATGATGATTCGGTAATTTTCTTTAACTCCCGGGCAGACCGGGCCCGGCAGATTACCCGGGCTTTCACCGAAGATGAATTTACCGGGTTCCAGCGGAAAAAGTATCCCAGGACCACCTTTGTGGGAATGACCCGCTACGATGAGACCTTTACAGTGCCCTATGCATTCCCGCCCCAGGATCTCAAAAACACCTTGGGTGAGGTTGTGGCCAAGGCCGGCTTTAGGCAGCTGCGGATTGCCGAGACGGAGAAATATGCCCATGTTACCTTCTTCTTCAGCGGGGGAGATGAAGAGACTTTCTCCGGAGAAGATCGGAAGCTGATTCCATCTCCTAAGGTGGCTACCTACGATCTTCAGCCTGAGATGAGTGCTCCGGAGGTGGCTGCAGAGGCGGTGAAGGCCATCAACAGCGACGAATACGACTTGATTGTGCTGAATTTCGCCAACTGCGACATGGTAGGCCATACAGGTATTCTGCCTGCTGCTATCAAGGCAGTTGAGACCATCGATGCCTGTGTTGAGCAAGTTGTGACCGCCATGCTGGCCCGGGGCGGCTATGTAGTCTTGACAGCCGACCACGGTAATGCTGAACAGATGGTGGACTACGAGACGGGAGAGCCCCACACTGCCCACACTGTGAATCAAGTACCGGTGGTACTGATTACCGATCGAGACGATATTGCGGTGCGGGACGGCATCTTGGCCGATCTGGCACCGACAGTGCTGGAGCTCTTGGAGCTAGAGCAGCCTCCAGAAATGACTGGGAGGTCTTTAATAGAGAAAAAATAACAGGGAGGTAATCAAATTGACCATTATTGAAGATGTCATAGCCAGGGAAATCCTAGACTCACGGGGAAATCCGACGGTAGAAGTGGATGTTGTTTTGGCCGATGGTTCTGTAGGCAGAGCTGCAGTGCCCTCCGGTGCTTCCACCGGTGCCTTTGAAGCCATCGAGCTTCGGGATGGCGATAAGAAGCGCTACTTGGGCAAAGGTGTGCTCAAGGCCGTGAGCAACGTCAATGACATCATCGCTCCCGAGATCATCGGTATGGATGCCGCTGACCAGGTGGCCATCGATCAGCTGATGATTGAGCTTGATGGAACGCCCAACAAGGATAAGCTTGGCGCCAATGCCATCCTGGGAGTATCTTTGGCAGTGGCAAAGGCCGCGGCAGCAGCTTTCTCCCTGCCCTTGTACCAATACATCGGCGGCGTCAATGCCAAAGAGCTGCCGGTGCCGATGATGAACATCCTCAACGGCGGCGAACATGCTGACAACAACGTGGATATCCAGGAGTTCATGATCATGCCGGTAGGGGCCGCATCATTCCCTGAGGCCCTGCGCATGGGTGCTGAGGTATTCCACAGCCTGAGAAGCGTCCTGCAGGGTCTAGGTCTCAATACCGCTGTTGGCGATGAGGGCGGCTTTGCTCCCAACCTTAACTCCAACGAACAGGCTCTAGAGGTAATTATCCAGGCCATTGAAAAGGCCGGCTATCGTCCCGGTGAAGATGTAGTTCTGGCATTGGATGTGGCCTCCACCGAGATGTTTAGAGATGGCAAGTACGTCTTTGCCGGCGAGGGTGTAGAGCGGACAACCGACGAAATGATCGAATTCTACAAATCCCTCCTGGATAAGTACCCAATTTACTCCATTGAAGACGGCCTCAGTGAAGAAGAGTGGGAAGGTTGGAAAAAGCTCACCGATGAGCTGGGTCACAGAGTGCAGCTGGTTGGTGACGACCTGTTTGTCACCAATACCGAGCGGTTGGCCAGGGGAATTGCCCAGGGGGTCGGCAACTCCATTCTCATCAAGGTAAACCAGATCGGTACCCTCACCGAAACCCTGAATGCCATTGAGATGGCCAAGCGTGCTGGATATACAGCGGTGGTTTCCCATCGTTCCGGTGAGACCGAGGACAATACCATTGCCGATATCGCCGTTGCCACCAATGCCGGCCAGATCAAGACCGGCGCTCCCTGCCGTACTGACAGGGTAGCTAAGTACAACCAGCTTCTTCGGATCAGCGAAGGCCTGGGTGAGCTGGCCGTCTATCCCGGCAAGTCCGCCTTCTACAATTTGAAGCTGTAATCTGGTGAAAAAACCGAAGGGGGAGCAGGATAGTTGTCAGCTTCCCCTTCCTGTGTTAAGATAAAAGATGTAAATTACGGCGAAGAGCGGAGGGGGTGGAGTGCATGGTAACAGCTCTGATGGCAATCCAGCTTTTGGTATCTATAAGCTTGATTGTGGCAGTGATTCTGCAGGAAAGCAAGGGAGAAGGCCTAGGCTCCATTG
>JAAYGR010000217.1 GCA_012727675.1 Bacillota bacterium | reverse complement strand
TCATTATCCTGTCTAGAGAAAACTACGTTCCTGTGTTCACCGGTATGCGGACCAATGATGCAGCAGAGGTAGTGGCGTATCTTAAGGATAACAGTATCCCCTACCGCATCGGCCAGCAGGGAAGTGCTGTCTTGGTCCCTGAGGACCGGGTTCACGAGGTGAGGATGCAGCTGGCCAGTGAAGGTCTGCCCAAAGGCGGAGTGATCGGTTTAGAAATTTGGGATCAAACCTCCTTGACAGAGACCGATTTTGACCGGCGGGTAAGGCTCCTTCGGGCTTTGCAGGGAGAATTGACCAGAACTCTGCTGGAGATTGACGGTGTCGAGAACGCCAGGGTACATATAGTCTTACCGGAGGATAGCCTCTTTATCGATAGTCAGAAACCGGCTACAGCTTCGGTGTTTTTGGTATTAAGACGGGGCCATGTTTTGCAGGATACTCAAATCCGGGGAATTGCCCATCTGATGGCTAGCAGTGTTGAGGGCCTAAGCCCAGACAACGTGACCATCATAGACAATTACGGCAATGTTCTTTCCGACCGCCTGGCCTCAAGCTCCGGCATCGTTAAGAGTGGACAGGTCATGGAACAGCTGGATATTAAGCGAAACTATGAAAGTGCCATTGAGCGCAGTATTCAGGCAATGCTGGAACGGGTCTTTGGACTTGGCCGGGTGATAGTCCGAGTGACAGCCAACCTGAATTTCGACTATGAAGAGCTGCGGGAAAAGCGGAGCGAACCGGTGGTAGGCAGCAGAGGTGTTGTCATCAGTGAAGACATCCGGACTGAGACCTATCGCGGCACCGATGGCGGAGGTGTTCCCGGTGTTGCGGCCAATGTTCCCGGTTACCCGGGGATTGCGGTGGGCGGAGAGTCTGAATATGAGAGGGAAGAGATAACCCGCAATTACGAAGTTAGCGTCAGTGAGAAGTACCAGGTGAAGGCTCCGGGCGAGGTGAGGAGCCTGTCAGTGGCTGTTTGGGTCGATGCAGAGCTGAGCGATGAGGAAAGGGACCGCATCGCAACCATGGTTTCCTCAGCAGCTGGTCTGCAGCCGGAACGGGGTGACTTGGTGCAAGTAGACGGTATGCCCTTTGCCCGGGATTGGGAGGCAGCGGTCACTGCTCCCACCTTGGTCAGGGATGGCCGCTATGATTGGAGATTTATTACTCTCTTGGCAGCTGCCGGAGTGGTGCTGGTCTTGGTTCTCCTCAGGCGCCGCAGGCGAGAGGATGAGCCCGTGGCTGAGCCTGTGCCGGAGGTTGTTGTACCTGTAGAGCCTGAAGAGGAGATTATTGAACGGAAGCTCACCCCCCAAGAAGAGCAGCGCCTGCGGGTGAGAAGGGAACTCGAACGGATGGCCAATGAAGATCCCGACGGTCTAGCCCGCTTGGTTCGGGCTTGGATGGCAGAGGATTAGTGTTTAGTCGTAGGTGTGGAAAAGGGGGAAGAGGGTGCGGTATGGAGATTGACGTTCTAGCCAACTGCAGCCCGAGGGTATGACTATGAAGTTTTCTGAACTAACAGGCAGGCAAAAGGCAGCCATCTTAATGATTACATTAGGTCCTGACGTATCTGCCAAGGTATTTCGCCATCTCAGGGAGGATGAGATCGAAGATCTCACTTTGGAGATAGCCGCACTGCCTAAGGTAGAACCCGAATTCAAGGACATGGTCTTGTCCGAGTTTTACGAGTTGTGCCTAGCCAGTGAATATATCTCCCAAGGTGGAATCGAATACGCCAAAGAGATCCTAGAAAAAGCCTTGGGACCGGACCGGGCCCATGAAGTGATCAGCAGATTGACGGCTTCGCTGCAGGTACGTCCCTTCGACTTTGCCAGAAAAGCTGATCCTGGTCAGCTGCTGAACTTTATCCAAAATGAGCATCCCCAGACCATTGCTCTCATTATGGCCTACCTGAATCCCGATCAGGCTGGACTGATCCTCTCGGCACTGCCAGCGGAAAGGCAGGCCGACATTGCCAGGCGGCTGGCTACCCTAGATAGGACAAGCCCCGATGTCCTTCGGGAAATCGAGGGTACATTGGAGCGGAAGCTTTCGACCTTCATGATTCAGGACTTTACAGCTGCCGGCGGACTTGATGCCACCGTTGAGGTGCTCAATCGAGTGGATCGGGTGACAGAACGGACTATAATGGAGACCTTGGAAGAGGAAGATCCGGAGCTGGCCGATGAGATTCGCAAGCGGATGTTCATGTTTGAGGATATTGTTAAACTCGATGACCGGTCGATTCAGCAGGTGATCAGAGAAGTGGATACCAGGGATTGGGCTCTGGCGCTGAAGACCGCGAGCGAAGAAGTGGCCAATCGTATTTTCAAGAACATGTCCAAGCGGGCAGGGGACATGCTTAAGGAAGATATCGAATACATGGGCCCGGTAAGGCTGCGTGACGTCGAAGAGGCGCAGCAGCGAATTGTCTCTACTATTCGTCGTCTAGAGGAAACCGGCGAGATTATTATTGCCCGGGGCGGGGAGGATGAGATTGTTGTCTAAGATCATTAAGGCTGATTTTAGGCCGATCTGGACGAAAAATGGTCAGGAGAGTACACCACAGTATCCTCCAATTATAATGGCATCGGAAAGCAACGGGGCCCCAGCAACGGCTTCAGCGGCAGCTATTGTTGACGCTGCGGCGGTAATTCGCACCGCCCGTATGCGGGCAGCCGAGCTGCTGCGGGAGGCTGAAGAGCGGATTGTCGAACTTGTATCGGCTGCTGAAGAGCAGGCAGACAGCATTCGGCAAGAGGCTGAGGCGGCGGGTTTCGAAGAGGGCCAAAAGATTGGCTATGAAGATGGATATGCAGCAGGTCATGCTGCCGGTAAAGCGGCTGTGAAAGCCGAAATGCAGGAAAGGATGGCAGCCGTTGCAGAAATAGCCCGGGAATGCCAAGAACTGAAAGGTCGAATCATAGCCCAGGCAGAGCGGGATATTGTAGCTTTAAGCCTTGCTGTCGCTGAGAAGATCATCAAACAGAAGATTGACGATGACCCTGCAGTTACCCTCAATGTAATTCGGGATGTCGCAGAACGGGTTCAGAATGCAGAGCAGCTTTCAATTAGGGTACATCCTGATGTCCTTGAGATAATTGACAGCCTTTCCCAGGAAGGCGCGGAAGGAACACTCGGCGGCAAAATCTCCGATTGCCGGTGGATTGCCGATGCAGGGGTAAGACCCGGCGGGTGCGTTGTGGAAACGGAATTCGGCAGGCTCGATGCCCGGGTGGAGACAAGGTTTTTAAGTGTCAGCCAATCACTGCTGCAGCTCTTGGAGGGTGAGTGACCTTGGCCACAGGTTTTCCCCTAGATAAATATCTAGCCCGGATCAAGACAGCAGAGGATATTCGGGAGTATGGGGAAGTAACTCAGGTTATCGGGCTGACCATCGAAGCCAACGGGCCTAGAGCAAATATTGGAGAGATCTGTCGAATCTTTACCGAAGAGGCAGAGGATAGAGGCATCCCTGCTGAGGTAGTGGGTTTTCGGGATCGGCGCCTGATCTTGATGCCCTTGGGTGAGCTTGCAGGGGTAGGTCCCGGGAGTTTAGTGCAGTCCGGCAAGGGACAGCTGACGGTGGAGGTTGGAGAGAACCTTCTGGGAAGAGTCCTGGATGGCCTGGGAAGACCCTTTGACGGCAGGGGCCCACTTAACGGGGAGGATTACTATCCCCTGCAGAATTCTCCGCCGGATCCCTTGG
The DNA here is from genome assembly GCA_012727675.1 of Bacillota bacterium. Taxonomy (GTDB): domain Bacteria; phylum Bacillota; class Limnochordia; order DTU087; family DTU087; genus DTU087. Next base: position 5,385 of record JAAYGR010000217.1, on the reverse strand, counting down.
AAAGGCAGAGAATCAAGGCGCCCCTACCGGTAGGAGTGCGGGCCATAGATGGACTTTTGACATGCGGTAAAGGTCAGCGTATCGGAATCTTTGCCGGCAGCGGCGTCGGAAAAAGCACCCTCTTAGGGATGATGGCCCGAAATACCACAGCGGATATCAATGTCATTGGTCTGATTGGAGAGCGGGGCCGGGAAGTCCGGGAGTTCATCGAACGGGATCTCGGACCCGAAGGGTTGGCCCGCTCTGTGGTGGTAGTTGCAACCTCAGATCAACCGGCCTTAATCCGCTTGAAGGGAGCATATACTGCCACCGCCATAGCGGAGTATTTCCGGGATAAGGGATATGACGTACTGTTCATGATGGATTCGGTTACCCGCTTTGCCATTGCTCAGCGGGAAGTGGGACTGGCAGTTGGTGAACCCCCGGCCACCAGGGGATACCCGCCATCTGTGTTTGCAATTTTGCCCAAGCTGCTGGAGCGGACAGGCCCCGGCAAGACCGGCACCATCACCGCTTTATACACCGTACTAGTCGAGGGCGATGACATGAATGAACCCATTACCGATACGGTACGGGGGATTCTCGACGGCCATATTGTCCTCAGCCGCAGGCTTGCGGACCGCGGACACTACCCGGCCATCGATGTGCTGGCCAGTGTCAGTCGAGTGATGCCGGAGGTGGTATCTAGGGACCATCTCAGGGCAGCGGTGGAGGTTAAGGAAATGATGGCTGCTTATCAGGAGATGGAGGATCTGATCAATATCGGGGCATATCGAGCAGGCACCAATCCCCGGGTGGATAGGGCCATCAGCCTGATTGAGCCCATCAGGGATTTTCTAAGGCAGGACGTTGTCGAAGGAAGCACTCTAGATGCGGCCTTGACGGGGCTGCTGGAACTGACGGTTGGTTAGTTGTTTGGGTACACGCAAGGGGAACGGACTAGGTGCTGCTCAGCTGAAGGCTTGAAGGACTGTTTTAGCGGGGGCAGAGGGGATCATCTTGGCTCTAGGTTTTCAGTTTAGCCTGCAAAAGATACTTGAGCTCAGGGAACGGCTTGAACAGCAGGCCGCCGCGGAATTAGGCCGCCTAAAGTCCCTGGAGGCAGAGGCAAAGGAAAAATTGGCTCGACAGCGGCAGCAGCGGCAGGTGCAGCTGGAGGCGTGGCGAAACAAAATCCAAGGCACACTGGATTTGGATGAGCTAGATGCCCACCGCCGCTGGTTAGAGGTATTGGATGCCTCCATTGCCCAGCAGCAGGCCCTGCTTGAGGACGTGCAGCAGTCAGTAAAGCGGCAGACCGAAGAATTTCTAGCAGCCCGCCGCAAGCGCCAGGTCTTGGAAAAGCTCCGGGAGCATGAGTATGAGCGATTCTGCCAGGAGCTACTCAGGAAAGAACAGCGGGAGCTAGATGATATTGCAGCTACAAGATTTGTGCAGCGGGAGGCGTCTTCTTCGTGAAGAAATGGTTTTTGGCAATCATGCTTTTGTTCATAGCGGCTATGATCGCTGTCGGTGTTCTCCAAGCTACAGGGGTAATTAACCTTCGGCCTTTTGTAATAAGACAGGTGGAATCTATTCCCGCCTTAGCTCCCCACCTGGAGATCTATCGTGCCGGACGGGATGGGGAACGTCGGCTGCAAGAAGCCATGGCGGAACTGGATGCCGTTAGAGACGACCTTATCCAAAGGGAGATGGAGCTAGATGCCAGGGCCAAGGCGCTGGATGCTGAAGAACGGCGGTTAGCTAGGGACAAGCAGGCGTTGGATGACGAGAAGGCGGAGCTCCTCAAGCTTAGGGAAGAGGTAGAAACAGTCCGGTCCAAATTCATGGAACTAGAACGGCTCCGTTCCATCTATGCTGAGATGAGGGGCCGGGATGCGGCGACCATCATGCGGGAGCTGCGGCCGGAGCTCATCGCCTTTATCTTGGCCGGCATGGACCCTGAGGTGGCGGGGGACATTCTCGCTAATCTAGATCCAAAGCTGGCAGCAGAGATCACCCGCATGAGCTTGACCGACAAGAAGTAGAAATCAGGGGTTGTGCCCTTGATCTATAAGCAACATTTCAAGTGAAAGGAGGTGCAATGAAAAGGTGCTGACAGATCTTATGTCTCCGGCGATGCTTTCTTCCCACAAAGAAATCAATCCAACGGGACCAGCCAAAGATCCTGGAAGAACGAGCCCTATGGGCGGGAAAGCCTTTGAGAATACCTTACGGCAGATCCTCTCCCCAGATGGAGGAAAAACCGCTGAAAAGACCATTGACACCACTGCCTCCGATGATGAATTGGGCAAGAAGACGCCATCTGGTAGAGCACAAGGCGATGAGGCGTTAAGCCTTGCCTACCTTGCGTATATCCAGTCCTTGGGTTTGAACACTGCAGATGGGCTGGAACCTGGGGGGCCTGCTGAAGGAGAGATTTCTCCCAACGAAGCGGTAATGGACATTCCCTGGGCTCTTGGGGAACTGCTGGGAACCGAAAGCAGCACAGCGGCAGTTTTCCAGGACGGCATGCCTGTGGACTTAGGGATTGAAGAAAATGGGCTCGGCGTCTCAACATCCGTGCAGGAGGTCGATGCCTCCGCTGTCGCAGCACAGGCTGGACAATTTCAGGAGCCAATTCCTGTATCTTCCGCCGCTATGCCGGACACCCAATGGGTGCAGGTGGCAGGTGGAAATGCGGGCCGAAACCCAATCCCAGGAGGTCTTGGCGAGAATCCTCTAGGAACTGAAGAATCAGTTGTAGGCAGCAAAGCAGTAGTGGATCCCACCTTAATTCGACCAGACGAAGAAGCTGCTCCTGGAACTGGGCAAATGCTTCAAAGGACCCAACCAGGACTTTGGGGACCTAAAGGTGCCCGCAGAACGGCCAGGCTTTCCTTGAACGGTGAAAAAACAGCATCACTGGCGAAATTGCAGGAGGAAGTCTTGGCAGATAGGCTAAGAAGCGGTGCTTCGACTGTCGAAAACCCAGCCGCTCTGTCTTCTGTAGAGGATCTTCAAGCAGATGACCGCACTGCGGTCGACGGCATGGAGCTGGTGGAACAGGTCCTGGCCATGGCCAAGAACCCCGTAAACGCCGCAGAAGCAGCCCTTGGCAGTTCTAGAGTGCAGAATGTCCTAGAGAACGGAACTGAAAGCTTCATCGCGTCGGAGACAAAGGCAGTAGCAGCTGCAGTTGAAGGACCGGATCGCTTCTTGAACCCAGAGGTTGATAGTCCAGTCTCGCCTCAAGGGGCAGGTGAGTATCCCGGGGCAGCTTTTAATCCATCGATAGACCAATCCGCAGGTCCAGTCCAAGGCCTTACCGTTGCTTTCATTCAGGAGCCTGGAGACTTAGCCGGGTATGAAACGGTGATGGAAGGACTTGGTGAAGGGATCACAGCAGGGGAGCTAGACGGAGATAGGGTGGATGCCGAGAACGGTAGAGCGAGGAGCAGGGGTATACTAAGTTCCCTTAGATGGGAAGGTGGGCTGGAACACCTCCATGCATCACCATCTACCGACCCTGCGGCATCATTTGAGTCTCTTAGTGGGATTACACCGGGAGCTGATGTTGAGGATGGCTTGCAGAGCGAGATCCCCTCTGGATCTGAAATAAAAGCCGGTACCGAGGAGGCTGATTCGAGAGGCGAAAGTTCTCAAAGGATCAGCGGACAGGAGATACAAGACACCAGCCGTTTTGGTAGCTTTGGGGAGCAAGTAAGCCAGACTGGAGCTTCCCTTAGTTCAGGGACTCAGCAGCCAGCGGAAGCCTCTGGCCTCAAGCCGCAGCATCCGGCACCTGGGACACCAGTCAACCCCAGACGGGTGGTTGAGCAGATAGTCCGGGGTGTGGAGCTCAATGTGAAGGGCGAGAACGGTGAAATTCGCCTGCAGCTTAAACCAGACAGTCTCGGCGAAGTTGAGGTTAGAATCGCAACCAATAACGGGCTAGTATCGGCGGCATTTGTTGCTGAAAGCCAGCGGGTAAAGAGCCTCATCGAGGCTGGTTTGCCCCAGCTGAAGCAGCAGCTCATGGAGCAGGGTTTGAATATCCAAGGGTTCTCGGTTGAAGTGGGAGGAGGCAGTACCTACGGTCGAGACCCATATCCGAGGGGTCTGGAGGCCGGTGGACCTGGTCCTTGGTGGCAGAGGGGCAGCGGTCTGGTTCAAGGAGCGATTGGAAGCACCCAAGCTCGGCGCCATCGATGGGGAAGCACCATCGATTACCGGGTGTGATTTTGCAGCAGCGCGGGAGGTGAGAACATGTATGTGACGATGGGTGGTACATCGGCGTACACCGCTGAGGCAGCGGATCCCAAAAAGCGAAATGAACTGGGAAAACATGACTTCTTGCGGTTGCTTACCACTCAATTAAAGTACCAAGACCCCATGGACCCAGTAAAGGACCATGATTTCATAGCACAGCTTGCCCAATTCTCTGCCCTGGAGCAGACCGAGAATCTCTCCAGAGTCATGGAAAGATTCGTTGAAAGTCAGGAGAAAATGGGCATTGTCGCCCAGGCAACGGGCCTTTTGGGCAAGGAAGTGGTTGTGGTAAACTCCCAAACCGGGGAAACAGCCACCGGTATAGTGAGCTCCATCAGATTTGCCGATGGAGTGCCCCAGCTGCAGGTGAAAGGAGAAACATATTTCCTGTGGGAGGTCCAAGCTCTTAATGCAGCCAAATAGGGCCGGTTAATGGACACTTGATGGGGCAAGAGAGGTGATATCTATGACTGATAAGCTGCCGGGACTGCATATGCGGATTCCGCCACAGCCTATCACGGAGCGGTCGACACCGAGACCGGTCCAAAGGCCGGAGAATGCCGGAGCAGCGTTCCAGGAAATTCTCAAGAGTAAGCTTGAAACATCTACTCTCAAGTTTTCTGGACACGCCCAGGCTAGACTCAGGCTCCGGAACATCCAGCTTGACGCTGAACAACTGGACAAGCTGGAAGAAGCTGTGGATAAAGCTGCTGCCAAAGGGTCCCGAGATACCTTAGTAGTCATGGACGGCAACGCATTTGTGGTAAGTGTGCGAAACCGCACCGTGATAACCGTGGTTGACCGGGCCTCAGCTAAGGAAAACGTGTTTACCCAGATCGACAGTGCAGTGTTAACCGATTAATTTAAGAACTCACTATACCCCGGAAAATGTATGAGGCTGGACCGGAGGGAGGCCTTAAGGAACTGCCGAACGACCGAAGCGGTTCTTGCCGGGGGATGAAAAGGAGTGGAAAACACCATGATGCGATCCCTTTTCTCCGGTGTATCTGCTCTAAAGAACCACCAGATCAGAATGGATGTAATTGGCAATAACATCGCCAATGTAAACACGGTGGGATTTAAGAGCAGCCGTGTTACCTTTAGAGACATCTTGAATCAGACAATGAAGGCTGC
>JAAYGR010000216.1 GCA_012727675.1 Bacillota bacterium | reverse complement strand
TGATGACCTTTTTCAGCGGTATCGTTGATGAGAACGACCGCGTAGTCCTAGGGGGCCATCCTGGGGAACTGCGGAGACTGGCAGGCGTTTGGGTAGAGGAGACTGATCCCCTGTTCCCGGATATGCGGAATGCCATCGTAGTTGCTGATAGCTTCCCGGATCTGGCCGGAAGGCACGAAGTGGGACTCATCTGTGATCTCATGCATGCTGAGACGGCGGAAGTAATCGGCACCTATGAAGCAGACTTCTACAGTGGGCGACCTGCTTTGACCAGGAATAAGTTTGGGCAAGGATGGGCTTGGTATGTCGCCAGCGATCCCGAGCAGGGTTTTGTCAATCGCCTGATTCGGTATCTTTGCACCGAGAAGGGGATTGAGCCTATCTTGGAAACGCCGGCCGGTGTAGAGGTCACAGAGCGGCACAAGAACGGCCATACCTTTACCTTCATTCTAAACCACAATGATGAAACAGAGAAAATCGACCTTGGCAGCGGGACTTACCGGGATCTCTTGACGGGGCAGAGACTGTCCGGAACGGTCAGTCTAGCCGGTCGGGATCTATTGATCTTAAGGTCGGAATCTAGAGGTTAACTGAACGATGTTTCAGGCGGTTGTAAACTAGGCACAGCGGTGGGGCAGAGGGATGTCTCGCGTACTAGGATCTAGTACTGGGACACAGGGTATCCTGTATCATCCCTTTGCCCCCTCTTCTTTTTCGCCGCTGACAGCTAGGACGGCCCCGGTGATCATGATAATTCCGCCAACAATTGATGTTATTGCCGGGACTTGACCGAGGAAAATATAGGCCCATACTGTTTCAGCTGCCGGCGAAGCTAGGGTCACCAATGCGACGGTTGAAGCCTTTACATACTTAAGTGCCCAGTTGAAGATCCCATGGCCAACAGCCGTTGAGATGAGCCCAAGGGCCAGCAAGAAGATCCATCCTCTAGTTGTGGAGATGGTGAGGGAGATTCCCGAGGCGCCACTGATGACCGCCGTGGCGATGGCGGCAGATCCGTAGACAACTACAAGGTAGGGGACGATATCCAAGTGCTGACGCAGGGAACGACCAGCCACGAAATACAAGCTGATCATCAGGGCCGAGACAGCTGCTAAGACATCGCCAATTAGAGCACTGCCAGTCACTATGAGGAGGTCCCCGCCGCCGACAATTAGGCCACCTGCCACAGCCAAGGCAATTCCCAGTTTGACCCTGAAGTCAATCTGTTCCCGAAGAAAGATGAAGGCGCCCACCGCGGTAAACACCGGCTGCAGCGACAACAGGGCTCCGGCAGATGCTACCGAGGTGTACTGCAGTGAGCCTATATAGGTGACAAGGTGCAGGGCAAAAAACAGTCCTGCTATCAGACAAGAAAGGAGCTGGTTCCTGCTAATTTGGCGGAGTTGATCCCATCCCTGAAGTGCATTGACCGGGAGAAGAAATGCCACGGCAAACAGCAAGCGGTAGAAGGCGACCACGAAAGGGGCTTCACCGCTGGCGATGATGAAGGTTGCAGCAAAGGAAGTACAGAGGGCTCCAAACCAGATGCCCATGATGGGGTTAATTGATTTCTTCATATAAATCCTGCTCTCCTAGTACTAAGAGTAGTCATGCCACAAGTAGGGTAGAAGTTCCCGCAGAGTGACTATCGTATTTTCATCTAACATTATTTCGGCATTGAGGTTATCGGGATGCAGCTGACTGATGAATTCTCGGCACCGCCCGCAGGGAGGCAGAATCTTGCCATCCCAATTAACCGCGATCAGCTTGAGCACTAGGTTTTGTCCAGCAGTGACCATAGCAGCGGCCGCGGCATGTTCTGCACAGAAACCCATTGAGCAGGCGGTATCGATACAGACACCGGTATAGACTTGACCATTGGCGGCCAGGATGGCTGCACCGACTCCACCAGCCTCAGCTAACTCCGAGAGCTTTCTGGGGTTTATGACAGCTCTAGCCTTTGCATACAGCTCAGAGAATTCCATGCTGCTCCACACATCCTTTCCATTGGCCGCTTTTCTTTTTCGCCATCTACTGTGAGAACCCTGCTGATCAGCCAGACTGAAGGCCTTGTTTGGCATAACTGGAAGAAACCCTGATGGAGGCCACGAAATGACGGTACTGCCTTCAGTCTCCTAGGGGGAGACATCCCATCCCATGGTATAATTCTGACAGAAGGGGGAGGATTCAAGCATGCGTAAAATGGTTTCATTGCTCGTCATCCTCACTGTGCTGATCATTCCGGTAATGGCTGAAGGTGTAGCCCGAACCGAACCCTTGATCATTTCTGTATCGGAGAAGGACTTTTCCACATGGGAATGGAGAGGGGATACGGAAGCCGCTGAGTTTGTGCTTCTGTCCAGTAAAGCCCAGGCCAATCGGTTCCTACGGAAACTACCCCAGTTGGCCAGGGAGGCAATCGGTGAGAAGCTGGCCGACGTCAATTTCAACCGGGATGTCGCCATTGTGGCATATCTAGGAGGCACCTCGGGAGGCTACGGGGTGGAGATCGGCCAGGTTAATATCAATGCTAGGAGTCTGCTGGTGAAGGTTGGTATGCAGAGTCCCGGCAAAGATGACATGGTGACCATGATTCTAACTTACCCATGGGATATGGTGACTCTGCCGAAAAAGCACATGCCTCAGGGCGACTTTGAGTTTATCGCATTCAACCAGCACGGAGAAGTGGTAGCCGATCAGTGGATGAACTTGAGAAGACCTGAAAAAGTCATTTCCCATAAGAGGGTCTGGCATAGAGTGCGGACAGGAGAAACCCTTTCATCCATTGCCAAGCATTACGGTGTAAGTATTGAGTCGCTGCTGGCGGTAAATCCCAAGCTTGACCCTGATACCATTTGGATTGGGCAGAAGCTGAGGATTCCAGGTGAGACTGTTAAGCCCAAGACCTATACTGTAAGAACAGGGGATTCTCTTTGGGCCATCGCCCAGGAAAACGACTTGACAGTCGAAGAACTAATGCAGCTAAACGACCTCACCGGCTATGATCTCTCGATCGGCCAAGAACTAGTCATCTCCTCCAAATAGGTTCCAGCTTCTTCGCAAGGGGAGTCGGTTTCCTCAACCGGCTTCTCTTTTTCACTTTCTTGAGGGCTAAGCATCCTCTGGTGCCAGTAAGTATGAAGGTAGAACAAGTTCTTCGATGAGGACCGCAAGCAGGAATCAACGGCAGCCTTTCCGAAACAGTCCTTAACACCTTGACTTTGCTGGAGCTTGCGGTGATTTCCATGGACGATTATCTAAGAAGGCTGAGAAAAGCGGCTGATCTGGAGAGGCTGGCTGAAATAGTTGAGTCCTGTCAGCGCTGCTCCCTGCGGGGAGGATGCAGTCAGGTTGTTTTTGGCGAAGGCAATCCAAAGGCGAAACTCCTTCTCTGCGGAGAGGGACCTGGTGCAGATGAGGATCGGCTGGGCAGACCCTTTGTCGGCCGTGCGGGACAACTGCTGGACCAGATTTTGGCAGCCTGCGGTTTTCAGCGGTTTAAGCATGTTTTTATTCTCAATATAGTAAAGTGCAGACCGCCCGGCAACCGCACTCCCAATGGGGAAGAGATCAGGGCCTGTTTGCCGAATCTGAGGATGCAGGTGCATTTGCTGAAGCCCAAGATCATGGTTCTGCTGGGAAGCTGTGCAGCCCAGACCATCCTGCAGACCGATGAGGGGATCAGCCGGCTTAGGGGCCGTTGGTTCCAGAAGGGCAATATCTGGTTCATGCCTACTTATCATCCAGCAGCACTGCTTCACCGCCCCCAGCTGAAGAAGGACGTCTGGGAGGATTTTCAGGAAGTAGTCGCAAAATACCGGGAGCTGATCGACCCGGAACATATATTCCCCCGCGATTAGCACTCTCAGGGCATCCATACTTCCGTGATTTTCAATTAAAGCGGTAAACCAGGATGAGAATGGGAATGACTATGAAAAAGTGGTGGAAACTAGGCAGGAAAAAGGATTTTCTTCGACGAAGCCTATGAGAGTCTATTTTTCATGCCTGGACGGAGGTTTTTTGCTAAGCTTTGTCTCGGATTGTTGGGAGTATGTTTGAGGAGGAGATGACGGTTGAAGCAGTATACCACTGATAAGCTGCGCAATGTCGCGCTTGTTGCCCATGGTGGGGCAGGTAAGACCACTCTAGCTGAAGCTCTCCTTTTTCGTTCGGGAGCAACCAAGCGGCTGGGGAGTGTAGATGAAGGTACCAGCATTCTCGACTACGATCCAGAGGAGGTAAAGAGCAAGATCTCCATTACCACCTCTGTTGCCCCAATCGAATGGAAAAACCATAAGATCAATATTCTAGATACTCCCGGTTACTTCGATTTTGTTGGTGAAGTCATCGGGTCACTGCGGGTTGCCGATGCTGCTGTTGTCGTCGTATGTGCAACCAACGGAGTGGAAGTCGGCACTGAGAAGGTCTGGGGATATGTCGATGATCGGGAACTTCCCCGGATGGTATTTATCAACAAAATGGAACGTGAAAATGCCGACTTCTTCAAGGTATTAGCGAATCTGCAGGAGATGTACGGACAGCAGGTCATACCTATCCAGCTGCCCATCGGTCAGGCCGACGGCTTTAAAGGGATCGTCGATTTGGTCAAAATGAAGGGGTTCGTCTACAACAACGGCAAAGTTGAAGAAGTGGACATCCCCGCTGAGCTCCAGGATGATGTTGAGACCTACCGGGAAGCATTGATAGAGGCAGCGGCTGTTACCGATGATGAGCTGGCAATGAAGTATCTTGAAGGTGAACCCCTGACCCAGGAGGAGCTGGAGAAGGCTTTGGGTGAGGGAACCAAGACCCGCCAGATTATTCCGGTACTGTGCGGCTCTTCCCATCTAGGAGCTGGTATGGATTCATTCCTGGATTACTGTATCCACTGCCTGCCTGCACCCAATGAGACCGGTGAGGCAAAAGGTGTTGTTCCCGGCAGTAATGATGAGGTAACCAGGGAGCAGTCAGCCGACGAAAGCCTGTCAGCAGTGGTGTTTAAGACCATGGCTGACCCTTATGTGGGACGTCTCACTCTATTTAGGGTTTATTCCGGTGTACTGAAATCTGATTCACAAGTCTACAACTCCACCCGGGGGATGGAGGAGAGGATTGGTCAGGTCTTCCTCATTAGAGGTAAAGAGCAGATTCCGGTGGATTCAGTTGTAGCCGGTGATTTGGCGGCCGTTGCCAAACTTCAGGGGACTCTAACTGGAGATACCCTCTGTGTCAAGAATGCTCCAATTGTGCTGCCGCCGATAGATTTCCCAGAGCCAAGTTTGATGATGGCCATTCATCCGAAGGCCAAGGGTGATGAGGATAAGATCGCCAGCGGCCTCACCAGACTTCAGGAGGAAGATCCCACCTTTAACGTCACCCGGGTGACAGAAACCGGTCAGACGGTGATTTCCGGTGTTGGCGACATGCACTTGGAGATAATCGCCAGCCGGTTATCCAGCAAGTTTGGTGTTGATGTAGAGCTGACAGTGCCTAAAGTTCCTTATAAGGAAACCATCAAAGGCAATGCCGATGTCGAATATAGACACAGGAAACAGAGCGGCGGACGGGGCCAGTACGGTCACGTGTTTATCCGCATGGAACCCTTGCCTGCCGGAGGCGGTTTTGAGTTCGTCGATGATATTTTCGGTGGTGCTGTACCTCGCCAGTTCATCCCGGCGGTGGAGAAAGGGATTCAGGAGACCCTCGTTGAGGGAGTCTTGGCCGGCTATCCGGTTGTAGATGTAAAGGTAACACTTTATGATGGTTCATACCACAGTGTCGACTCATCGGAAATGGCCTTTAAGATCGCTGCTTCCATGGCCTTTAAGAAGGGCTTTATGCAGGCTTCTCCGGTGCTGCTGGAGCCTATCATGAATGTCGAGGTTAAGGTTCCGGAGGCATACATGGGTGATATTATCGGTGACCTGAACAAGAAACGGGGCCGAATTCTCGGCATGGATCCGGAAAATGGCTATCAGATCATCCGGGCTCAAGCACCCCAGGCCGAACTGTTCCGCTATGCTACAGACCTGCGTTCCATCACCCAGGGTAGGGGCTCCTTTACAATGACCTTTGACCACTACGAGGAGGTCCCGGCCAACATAGCAGAACAGGTAATTGCTGAAGCCCAGCAGGAGAATGACTAATTAGTTACTGCGGGCGGGCAGCAGCCTAAACTAGAGTACAGAAATCGAGGTCCTTCCCAGCTTTGCTGGGGAGGACCTTCCAATTTTGCGGAGTGAGACATACCCCCGTCCCAATGGGCATAGACATGTCACAGGAGGGTTTTTTTCTTCTCAGTTTGGCTTCTGGAGGGAGAGGAATGGCCAGGCGTATAGGAAGTACAACTAATGAACTGGTTCCTCCAGCCACAGTTGGGACATACTTTTGGGCTGTTGTACGGGGTGTCGCGTGCAGTGGTGCTGTTTCAATCTGCGGTGCTGTGCTGGTATCCCTTGTGCAGCTCATTGGGGGTTGGAATATAGTTGAGGCTGGTTTGTTTCAAGTGTTTTCTTACCTGAGCATGGCTGCGGGGGGCTTTCTTGCAGCCAAGACGACTCAGCGGAACGGCTGGTTTGTCGGCGGTTTGGTGGGTGTCTTCTTCATCTTAGCTGTGAACTGGGTGACTACCGGCACTCTCCATCCGGCGAGTATTAACCAGGGTGATGCACTGCGCCTTGGAATTGGCTTCATCGTAGGCGCCGTCGGAGGAGTTCTAGGGGTTAATCTCTAGAACCAATCGCATAGAAAAACACAGTGTAGATTTCCCGGGATGTGTCTGTTGGCACTGGGACTGCGTTTCCAGAACACAGGTTAGGATGCCAAAGTATCACTAGATATAATAATAAAAAGGCCCCAAATTAGGGCCCTTGTGGCAGGGGAGACAGGACTTGAACCCGCAGCCCCCGGTTTTGGAGACCGGTGCTCTACCAATTGAGCTACTCCCCTACTGGCCCTTATTTTAGCAGAAGTTAGGCTTTTGGTCAAGGTTAGAAACACAAAAGTTATCGAGACGCAGCCTCAGACAGGAGCATAGAGATTTCCTCCAGTGCCCTATCTGCCTCTCTCCGGACATGATCGAGGAGAAGAGGCGTCGGAATGATGCTCAGCACTTGACAAAGCAGGGCCAGTTCATAGCCTGTAGCCTTGAAATCTCGTACGACGGTGATGGTTGAAAGCACCTCATCGGTAAACCGCAGCAGCGTGGGGAATGCAGCTGGCTGGGACTGGGTCATGGAACCTAGATCTCTTGCTGTTTCCAGCAGTTTGGCCGTTCTGTCCTTCAGGTCTTCTGCGGTGCTGATGAGGGAGCGTTCCGATGGATCAAGGAGATGGATGATAAACTCCAAGTGTTCCTTCATGATCCTCAACCAAAAGATCTCTTCTTGAGTGAGCTGCTGGAAGCTAGCAGCCATCATAGGCCGTCCCCGCTCCAGTTCATTGAGAAAGTGTACTGCCTCCCTTGTTATGTGGTCAAGGAGGAGTGGGAATAGGCCCCCGCCAAGCTGGCACTGAATCCTTGCCCGCAAGAGCTGCCGCTTGTACTGGATAAACTCCATTACCGTTTGCCTCAGATCCTGCAAAAGCTCAGGTCCAATACTGGTAACGTCATTAAGGACATCTTCAAGGACCTGAAACCGGTCTGCAAAGGCCTGAGCTTCGCGGATGAGTTCAGTATCACATCCCGGCAGCCCCATTTGGATGAACATGGCATGTTCCTTCATGATTTGTACCCAGAACCTCGCTTCATCCAAGAGCTGTTCATTGCCGTTGGATGGGCAATTCCATTCAGCTTCCCAATATGTCATTTCCAATACCACCCCTTAGATAATCCTGGAACCCGGCCGTTACGGTATTTTATGTCTAGTGGGGGGAGCTGGTTCCTAGGCAGATGGAATAATCGGGGTGTGGCTGTGATATTTGTCGTTTTTTTGCCCATATCTCCTGGATATGGTACAATAAGGACCGTGAACCCGTGTGCAAGTTTTCACCATATCTAAGGGGCGTGATGTAATAATGGCAGAACAAGTACTTGGTAAGGTTCCTGTAGGGATTTCAAACCGCCATGTACACCTTTCCCAAGAGGATTTAGAGAAGCTTTTTGGAGAGGGCTATCAGCTTACCAATATTAAAGACCTTTCCCAGCCGGGGCAGTTTGCTGCTGAAGAGACAGTAACTTTGGTTGGCCCAAAAGGAGTGCTTCAGCGGGTTCGGGTTTTGGGTCCTGTGCGTTCTAAGACTCAAGTGGAGGTTTCCCGTACAGATGCCTTTGCTCTAGGTGTGCGGCCGCCGGTCCGGGATTCCGGAGAACTGAACGGCAGTTCCGGTCAGGTCACTGTTGTCGGGCCCAAGGGAGCAGTCACCCTTTCCGAGGGAGTAATCTTGGCCAAGCGCCATATCCACATGACTCCTGCCGATGCTGAAGCCTTTGGGCTAAAGGATAAGGAGATCGTCAAGATCCGGTGCGGAGGCGATAGGGGCCTCATCTTTGACCAGGTTCTGGTTCGGGTTCGCGAGGACTTTGCTCTAGACTGTCATCTGGATACCGATGAAGCCAATGCTGCAATGCTGAATAACGGTGATGAAGTAGAAGTGCTGAGATAGCTTAGTCGCTCTACATCAATAATTTTGGGGTACGATACCCGGAGCTGAACGGACCGCTCCGGGTATGCCGCATTTTACCCCCTTCGAGGCCCTACCAGGATATTCTAATTTGGGGATTCAAGCAGCAATCCTGTGTCACTTGCTGGACTCTGTGATACAATTAGAGGGAGAATACTGGCAGGAGGAATGGAGACTATGCCCTTGCGGGAGTTTCGTTGCAGGCAATGTGGAGAAAGGTTTGAAGAGTTGGTACAGGGGGACACCAAGGTTCCATGCCCAAGCTGCGACAGCAGGGAGGTAGAACGACTGATTTCCTCCTTCGGGTTTAAGAGTACCGGCAGTTCCAGTGCTGGAGCAAGTGGATGCGCTTCGTGCAGCGGCGGTTCTTGCAGCACCTGTCACTGATCATTTGGGCCGGAGCAACTTTTCTCCAAGGCAACCACTATTCGGAATAGCACTGTCTTGGTGATTGCTACGTCAATAGTGCAGGAAGATCCAGGGTAGTGTATAATTACTGATGGGGACGGCATCTTTGCGCCCCTCTTTAGGTAGTTCAGCAGGGAGTCTGCCTAAATCTATGCTTAATCTTGGAAAATGACGCAGGAGGGATTGCTGTGAAAAAGGTCAGAGTAGCTTTAATCGGCTGTGGCAGAGTCGCTAGAGTCCACGCCGATGCTTTGGTACAACTGGAGGAGACCGAGCTGGCAGCTGTCGTTGATATCAAGCCTGACCGTGCTGAAGCTTTCAGTAAGCACTATGGAGTGAAGGGATACACCGATTACCGTGAAGTATTGGAACTTGATGATATAGACGCAGTACAGATCGCAACTCCTCACTATGTCCATGCAGAGATTGCCATTGCTGCTCTAAAAGCCGGTAAAGATGTGCTGACGGAAAAGCCAATGGCAATCACCGTGGAAGATATGGAAGCCATGATCCGGACAGCGGATGAGTGCGGCCGTACCCTTGGCGTGATCTTCCAAAACCGATACAATGATGCTTCCCAGGCGGTAAAGAAGGCCGTTGAAGAGGGCAAGCTGGGTGCTATCTTGGGTACCAGAGCCTTTATTACGTGGCGCCGCACCGATGAGTATTATTCTGAGAGCGATTGGAAAGGAACTTGGGATAAAGAGGGCGGAGGAGTCCTCATCGATCAGGCTATACATACCATCGATCTGATGCAGTGGCTGGTGGGTGAGGTTGATTATCTGGAAGCCCGTTACGATACCAGGGCCCATGAGAAGATAAATGTAGATGATGTTGCCGAGGCCCATATTGTCTTTAAGAACGGGGCAATTGGGTGTGTATATGCTAACTGCAACTATTCCTACGATGCTCCGATCTTTTTGGAGCTCCATGGCGAAAAGGGCATAGCCCATATCATCGGTGATAAGGCCATCATTACAGTGGGCAACAAGACCATGACTGTAGAACAGCAGGCTGACGAGACTTCAGGTTTGCGGTACTGGGGCTTCAGCCACAAGCGGCAGATAAGGGACCATTACCGAGCAATTCTAGATGGTCGGAAGCCCACCATCGATGGCCGGGAAGGCAAGACCGCGGTGGATATGGTTTTGGCAATGTATGAATCATCCCGCCGCCAGGCACGGATCTATTTCCCCTACGTACCTGGTGCACCCTCTTGCCAAGAACGTAGGGGATGCTGCTGCGGCAGTTGAAGAGGTTAAGCAGGTAGAAAAGCAGTCCTCCTGACTTAAGTGCTACATTCTATGAAAGGTTCTTCTAGCTGTATGCTGCTAATATAGTGGTATGAAAGATTTTACGTTACCTGTGAGATGCCTGGAGGGCGTAGAAAACCTCCAGGCAGGGAGGCTGCCGAGGTATGGGACAGAAAACAGCGAGGGTTTTTCTCTTATTTTTCCTAATAGGAATTGGCTTGGGTATCGCCGGCGGGTGGTTGTCTGGAAGAATTTTACTTCCCCCAATGGAGCAAACCCGGGAAGAGGCGGCGCCAAGGAAGATGCCCCAGAAGCAGAGCCCGCTTTCGCCCAGGAGTGAGGAGCAGCCAGCTTTCTTAACTCTCTACTTCAGTGATGAGGAGGCCATGTTCCTTCGTCCAGAGCGCCGGACCCTTGAGGGTCCTGCTGCCGATAAGGCTGCGGCGGTAATCGGGGAACTGATCCGGGGGCCGGAAAGTGAAGACCTTGTTAGGACCATGCCGCCCAATGTCGTCTTGCGTAAGGTTTGGGTAGAGGACGGGGTGGCTTATGTAGATTTCTCCCGGGAATTTCAGACGGAGCATTGGGGTGGTTCCACAGGAGATACCTTCACCCTCTTTTCCGTGGTCAATTCCCTAACAGAACTGCCCGGCATTGAGGCAGTGCAGTTTTTGGTTGAGGGTAAGGTTGAGGAGGCAGCCTTGGGACATACTGACACAACAGAACCCATAAGGCGCCGGGAAGATTTGATCATCCGAGAATAATTTCTATTGACTTCTCTATCCTGTCACTGTAGAATGGTGCATAACATAGTTCGAGTACTTATCAAAGGCAATGAAGGGGAAAAGTAGTCCTGCAGAGCACGGTACAGAGAGCCGGGTAAGGTGCGAGCCGGTACGGGCGGCAGAGATGAAGTTCTCCCTGGAGCTGTGCTGCTGAACTCCTAGTAGGCAGCAACGGAAACTTCCACCGTTAAAAGGAAGCGGACCTCGACTGTCCTCGGGGGGTGAGTGTCGGCTCCCTAGGATAAAGGCGTCTGGGCAGAGAGGCGTGGTGTTTAGCACTACGCAAATAGGGTGGTACCGCGAGCAACCCCTCGTCCCTTTGGATGAGGGGTTTTCTAGTTGGAAAAGAGGAGGTTTAGGTATGATCATTGTGCTGCAAAAAGATGCAACGGAACAACAACTGCAGGATATAGTAGGTAAAATCAAGGGCTGCGGACTCGAACCCCATGTGATTGTGGGGGTCGCAAGAACAGTCATAGGTCTAGTAGGAGATAAACAAGGGCTTGAGCCTCGGGTCTTTGAAGGCATGCCGGGGGTAGAAAAGGCTGTGTCCATCATGGCACCATACAAACTAGCCAGCCGAGATGCCAAGGCCGAAGATACTGTGATCCGGGTAGGCGATGTGGTGATTGGCGGTGGTGAGCCCATCTACATGGCGGGTCCTTGTGCTGTAGAGAGCAGAGAACAGATTCTGGAGACGGCCCATGCTGTGAAAGAAGCCGGGGCCTCCATCCTCAGGGGTGGAGCCTTCAAGCCCAGGACATCTCCCTACAGCTTCCAGGGTTTAGGGGAGACTGGCCTACAGTTTCTTGCTGAGGCGGGGGAGGCTGCTGGAATGCCGACGGTTTCGGAGGTGGTTAACCCGTCGGATGTAGAGGTGGTAGCTGAGTATGTGGACATCCTGCAGATCGGAGCCAGAAATATGCAGAATTTCGCCCTTCTGCGGCGGGTCGGACAGACCCGGAAACCAGTTCTCCTCAAGCGGGGTCTTTCGGCAACAATCGAAGAGTGGCTGATGGCAGCGGAGTATATTATGTCGGAAGGCAATTACCAAGTTATCTTGTGCGAACGGGGAATCCGCACCTTTGAGACAGCTACCCGCAACACCCTGGATGTGGGGGCCATAGCATTGGTTAGGCAGCTCAGCCACCTGCCGGTGATCGCTGATCCGAGCCATGCCACCGGCAGAAGGGATTTAGTTGTGCCAGCGGGGTGTGCTGCTGTAGCCGCCGGTGCCCAGGGATTACTGGTAGAGGTCCATCGCAATCCCGATACGGCCCTCTCTGATGGAGCCCAGTCCCTTACCCCCAAGCAGTTTGAGCAGATGGTGGGAGCAGTGGGGCAAGTTGCCAAAAGCATAATTCCAGAACCGACAAACTTTTGGTGGAATAGAAATGCAGTCTGATTAGTTGCAGGAATGGACTCCCTTCATCGGGAAATACTGGGTAGGATTTCTGTGTGTACCCAAGCTTTACCCAATGAAAGGAGAGACAGCCCGGTGGACAAAGCCTATGAGCACTTCAAGAGCAGCCTTCCCGATGGGATAGACCTGCAGAAGGTCAGGAAAAAGCTGATGGAGCAGGTGATCGAGACGCCATCTTGGGGATATGCCGACAGCGGCACCCGCTTCAAGGTCTTCCATCAGCCGGGAGCTGCCCGCACAGTTTTTGAAAAATTGGAAGATGCGGCGATGGTGCACAAGATGACGGGGATTACCCCGAAGGTAGCCCTGCACATCCCGTGGGACAAAGTAGATGATTACCAGAAGGTAGTGGATTATGCTCAGGAGCTAGGTTTGACCATTGGAGCCATCAATCCCAACCTCTTCCAAGAGCCGGAGTATAAATTGGGCAGTGTCTGTCACCCCGACCCAGCGGTGCGGAAGAAGGCCGTGGACCACATACTGGAATGTGTGGAGATCATGAATATAACCGGTTCAAAGGTCTTAAGCCTGAGGCTGGCTGATGGCACCAACTATCCGGGACAAGACGATTTCCGGGAGCGGAAGCGCCGGCTGGAAGACTCTCTCCAAGTTGTTTACGATGCATTGGGTGATGACCAGCGCATTTTGATTGAGTACAAGTTCTTTGAACCGGCCTTCTACCACACCGATTTGGCTGATTGGGGAATCGCCACTTTGATCGCCAGGAAGCTGGGAACCAAGGCACAGACGCTGGTGGACTTAGGTCATCATCCCTTGGGGACCAATATCGAACATATCGTGGCTATCCTCATCGATGAAGGTAAATTAGGGGGGTTCCACTTTAACTCCAAGAAGTATGCCGATGATGATCTAACCACAGGTTCCATCAACCCGTACGAGCTGTTCTTGATTTACCATGAACTGGTTAAAGGGGAAGAAGATTTCGGTGATGAGCTGGATGTGGCTTACATGATCGATCAGAGTCACAATGTGAAGCCGAAGGTCGGAGCTATGATCCAATCGGTTGAACAGATCCAGATGGCATACGCAAAGGCTCTTCTAGTTGACCGGGAGGCTTTGCGGAAGGCCCAGCAGAGCGGGGATATTATCGGTGCAGAAATGATCTTAAGAGCAGCCTATGATCGGGATGTCACGCCGCTTTTGGCCAGCGTAAGGGAGGAAATGGGGGTTCCCGTCAATCCTCTGGAAGCCTATCGGGAGAGTGGATATGAAGAGAAGATTGCCAAGGAAAGGGGCTAAGCTAGGCTGCTGACCTTGGGTCTAGAGACTTTGTCAACGGGGAGACCGGACTGCAGTGAAGCTGCCGGTCTCCTGTTAATTTAGCTTCCCTGGATGCTTAGTGACTGCAGCCATCTAGTCAAAGCTTCAGGAAAGAGAGCCAGCACATCGGAAAAATCCCGGAATGGTACAGCCTCTATGTTGTTCTCCCGGCAGTAGGCTAAAAGACTGCCTTTGGCAAAGATAATATCGCTATACCCCACCGGACATTCATCGGAGATTCCGTCACCTATATAGACAACGCATTGGGCCTGGGCCTCTCTTGCAGCCAGCACCCGTTGCTTCTTGCAGTTGCCGCACAGTCCGCAGGACTGACTGCGAAATGGCGATTCGATCCGAGCTCTGCCCTCTTCGAACACCAGCCGATTGGATGTGTAGGGAATGTCCTCCAGGTTGTATTTTGCCAGAAGATGTTCTATGTAGATATCTAGTCCGTCGCTGACTATTTCTAGGTGGTAGCCTTTTTCGAGACAGTACTGCGCGAACCTGGGAAAATGGGGATCGAGGGCGGCTTTCTCGTCAATTACCTGGATCATTTCTTCTCTAGACGCAGGCCAGTCTTTGTACAGGAGGGGCATATAGGTGGCACTTTTCCGTCCCTGGGCTAACACGGCGTTTACCACATCTCGCCAGCTAGTCCCAAGAAAATGATCCAGGAGCATGTTCTGCACATCCTGTAGGGCAGCAGTCCCGTCAAAATCACACAGCACCCATACCATCTTATCACTCTTTCGTCTGCGTTTTCGCCTCATGGGGTCCCTCACGGAGCCTATTCAAAGGCAAATCCTCTCTTATCCTACTATACGGCATATGATAGGTCAATTAAGTTTTACCGGACCAGGCGGCAGGTGGTCGGTAATACCTATGCTCATCTGCCCAAACCGGTTTACGGCAGCCATGACGAGTTTTCGATGTCTAGTGGAAAGAATGACCATAGGAGGAAAGGAATAGATGTCCTCCGTGTACAATTGTTAATAGACTGGACGTAATACTAACACCTGATGGCCGCCGGTTTTTACAGCGCTGATAGGGAGGAAGGAATAAATGACAGCAAAGGACCTTTTGCGGGCGCTTTCTGGAGGGAAGGGCGTATCCGGCTATGAGTCGGATCTAGTGCCCTTACTAGCCGAGAGCTTTGCGCCCCTAGTCGACGAGATCAAAGAAGATAAGTTGGGCAATTTGGTAATGCTGAGACGGGGAAACGGTCCCGAGCCGAGAAAGAAGGTCATGCTGGCTGCCCACATGGATGAAATCGGCCTGGTGATTACCGGGTATGAGCCCGGGGGATTCTTGCGTTTTTCCAGTATCGGCGGTATTGATGACCGGGTACTCTTGGCTCAAGAGGTCATAGTTCACGGCAGAAAGGACCTGGTGGGAGTTATCGGTGCCAAACCACCCCATATCCAGGAGCCAGATGAACAGGACAAGACTGTAAAGATGAAGGATTTGTTTATCGATGTGGGCCTCGATGATGAGACACTGAAAGAACTGGTATCCATTGGCGATATGGCCACTATAGCCCAGCATCCTATAGACTTGATGAATGACCGTCTTGCTGGGAAGGCCCTCGATGACCGTGCTGGGGTCGTATTAATGTACCTCTGTCTTGAGGTCTTAACTAAGATTACCCACAGTGCAGATGTCTACGTTGTGGCCACAGTGCAGGAGGAAGTGGGGCTTAGGGGAGCTACTGTCAGCACCTATGGCATCGTACCTGATATCGGTATTGCCATTGATGTAGGCCATGGAGATATACCCGGTGTGCCCGCCTATGATACTCTGCCTTTGGGCAAAGGACCGGGGATAGCCTTTGGCCCTCAGGTTCATCCCAAAATTTACCAGCGCCTAGTTGATGTGGCCAAGGAGTGGTCGGTACCTTACAGCGTCGAACCTTCTACTTCGCCAGGGGGTACTGATGCCTATGCTATACAGATAACTCAACACGGAATCCCGACGGCTTTGATTTCCCTGCCGCTTCGCTACATGCATACGGCGGTAGAGACCTTGGATTGGTCAGATATGGAGGCAGCAGCTAAGCTGTTGGCCTTATTTATCAGTTCCGTTGATTCCGAGTTTGTGGAGGGATTAACATGCTTTTAGCGAGACTCAGCGAAGCAGCAGGAGTTTCCGGCCAAGAGGACGAGGTCAGGAACCTGATCAAAGCCGAGCTTGACATGCTTGGTGTAACATATAAGACCGATGCTCTAGGCAATGTACTTGCCTACAAGCCCGGCAGGAAGGGCCGCACCACTGTCATGGCAGCAGCCCATATGGACGAAGTAGGATTAATGATTGTAGGGACCGAAGATTCAGGTCTTTTGCGCTTTAAGCCCGTGGGGGGAATAGACCGCCGAGTACTGGTGGCCAAAAAGGTGCTGGTGGGCCCTGACAAGATTCCCGGGGTGATCGGTTCAAAACCTATCCACCTGCAGAAGAGGAATGAGCGCAATACTCCCTTCCAGTGGCAGGAATTATACATTGATATAGGAGCTAAGGATAAGGCAGAGGCCGAAAAGCAGGTTCCCTTGGGGACCGCTGCGGTTTTCGCCACCTCCTTTCGGCAGTTGTCCGACGATATCGTCATGGGAAAGGCCTTTGATGATCGGGTAGGGTGCAGTGTACTGTTGGAGCTGTTAAAGGAAGAGTATGACTGCAATTTGGTCTGCGCCTTCACAGTGCAGGAGGAAGTTGGCCTGCGGGGAGCAGGTCCTGCAGCATATTCCATAGATCCGGATCTGGCCCTGGTGATTGAAGGTACTACGGCCTCCGATGTTCCCGGTGTGCCGGAGCACGGCCATTCCACTTCTGTGGGTAAAGGGCCGGCCCTGACCATCATGGATCGCACATCGATCCCGGCCAGGCCCCTAGTTGAGAAACTGCGTCAGGTTGCCCATGAGGAGAACATACCAATCCAGTATAGGCGGGCCACCACCGGCGGAACCGATGCCGGGAAAATTCATCTCACAAAGGGCGGCATTCCAGTGGCAGGAGTCTCCATACCGTGCCGCTACATCCATTCACCGGCATCTGTGGCAAGCCTCGGTGATATTGAAAAGACTGTTCGTCTGGTCAAAGGATTTCTACGGAGGGAGTGCTGAACATGCAGGAGATGATTAAGCATTTGGCAGAGCTCTACGGCCCGGCAGGCCGGGAAGAAAAGGTAGCGGCATATATACAAGGTGTTATGAAGCCCTTGGTCGATGAGGTCTATACAGACACTATGGGCAGTGTTGTAGCAGTCAAGCGGGGTTCGGCCGATGGGAAAAAGATCATGCTGGCTGCCCACATGGATGAAATCGGTGTAATGATCACAGATATAGATGAAAACGGATTTTTGCGTTTTTCCAATATCGGCGGGCTCTCGCCCTTTACCTTGATCGGCCAAAGGGCAGAATTTGCCGACGGCACCATCGGAGTGTTTGGATTCGAGAAGCTGGATGACATCAAGGATCTCAAGCTCAATAAGATGTATATCGACATTGGAGCCGGCTCTCGGGAAGAAGCCATGGCCAAGGTTAATATCGGCGATTCGGCTGTAATTCACCGCGAGTGCATCATCCAGGGACAGCGGCTGATCGGCAAGGCAATGGATGACCGGATCGGCTGCGCGGTCCTCATCGAAACTGCCCGGCGGTTGGAAAACTCTCCCCATGAAATCTACTTTGTCTTTACAACCCAAGAGGAGGTAGGCCTTAGGGGAGCTAGGACCGCTGCTTATTCTGTGGATCCAGACTACGGCATTGCAGTGGATGTTACTACTACCGGTGATACGCCGGAGGCCCATCGCATGGCGGTATCTCTGGGCAAAGGAGCTGCCGTTAAAGTCAAGGACAGCTCGGTTATCAGTCACCCGGTGGTTAAGGATCTTTTGGTCAATACAGCTAAGACCAAGGGGATAGCGTATCAGATGGAGGTGCTGGAGCGGGGAGGTACTGATGCGGGCTCAATCCATCTTACCCGCAGCGGTGTGCCAACCGGTGCAGTCTCAATTCCGTGTCGCTATGTCCATACCCCCGGGGAGATGGTGGATTTGGGCGATGTAGAAGCATGTGTAGATTTACTGGTTGCAGTGCTGGAGGGTCCCTGGGAATAAACCCACGGTCTGGTTTATTGTGGCTGATGACCTGAGCAGGGATGTTGAATGCCTATGTGGAATTGTTAAGTAGATTGATACAGAGCCCATTGACAAGGGGGAACTGACTTTGAAGCATAGGAGACTGACTGTAGGGATTTTTGCTCTGACCCTGCTCATCTTGGCCATCGCCCAGGTCGGCCTAGCCCAGGAAATCCGGCAGATTTATGTTCAGGGCGAAGGGGTGGTGCAGGTAGAACCTGACCGGGCCCACATCAACCTGGGTGTTACCACTGAGGCTCCTTCAGCAGAGGAAGCCCAGATTAAGAATGCCAACAATATGCGCAACATCCTAGCTGCCCTAGGCGAATTGGGTATCAAAGATGATGCCATAGAGACCAGCTACTTCAATGTGTACCCAGTTTACCGCTATGATCAGGAAAGGGGCAATCAGCTCACTGGATATCGGGTCAGCAACACTGTTTCCGTGACCCTTGATAAGCTGTCCATGGTCGGAGAAGCCATCGACAGTGCCATCAAAGCAGGTGCCACCAATGTAGACTCGGTCAACTTTACCCTGGCCGATGAGAAGCCCTGGCTCAATGAAGCCATGGTATTGGCGGTGGAAAATGCCCGGAAGAAGGCTGAGCTTCTGGCCTCTGCCGCCGGTGTAAAGCTCGGTCCGGTAATGATCATTCGGGATCCCAGCACCCAGTTTCAGCCCTATTCAATGGGCAAGGAGATGCGGATGATGGCAATGGCAGCTGCCGGAGATGCCAGCAGCGTCACCCCCATTGCCCCTGGGAAGCTGGAAATCCGGGCAGTTGTGGAAATGGTCTATGCCTTGGACTAGACTAAGATGAACTACTACCCTAAGGAGACGGTGCTGTGCACTGCCTCCTTAGGGTTTAACTGTCTTTTTCCCCTCCCTTGATCACCCTCAGAGAGTTCCAACTGCAGCCACTTGACAAAAAGCTCCGAGGTATGGCCTGGCTGGAGATCCTAGAGTATTATATATGGGAAAGCTACTTAGATGACGTGAGTTACCGCAAGGGAGTGGGGTTTTGTGATACAAGACGGTCTAAAGGAGAATAAGTTTAGTTCGGTGTTCAAGCAGCTGACTGAGATTGCTGGAGCTCTGGGATATGCAGCTGAACCAGACTCTAGGACTGTGCCCAACAGGGAAGGCGTTTTGGATCTGCTGCAGGATCTTAGAAGCATCCTGTTTCCCGGTTACTTCAAACCCTCCCAGAACGGTCTAGACGTTGCCTGCAAGCTGGAGCATTTAGGGGTGATCTATTGGCGGTTAGCCGGACAGATTCACAGGACCTTGCATACCGGCTGTTCCCGGGTCTGTGATTCCAAGGGCGTTGCCTGCCCGATTATGGAAGAAAGCTGCCAGTTGGCCATGGAGTACCTTCAAAGGCTGCCGGGAATCCAGGCTAGGCTGGTGAAGGATGTACAGGCTGCCTATGACGGCGATCCGGCTGCCACTGGTTTGGCAGAGATCATACTGTCCTATCCGGGTATTTATGCCGTGACGGTGCACCGCCTAGCCCACGAGTTTTATAAAATGGGTTTGGTGCTCATTGCCCGGATAATGAGCGAACATGCCCACAGCTGTACCGGTATCGACATTCACCCTGGGGCCCAGATTGGGGAAAGCTTCTTTATCGATCACGGGACCGGTGTGGTCATCGGAGAGACCTGTGTCATAGGCAATAATGTCAAGATATATCAGGGTGTGACATTGGGAGCCCTGAGTTTTCCCAAGGATGAGAAAGGAAAGCTCATCAGGGGCAACCGCCGGCATCCCACCATCGAAGACGATGTGACCATTTACGCTGGCGCGACCATCCTCGGTGGAGATACTGTGATCGGACGGGGCTCTGTTATCGGCGGTAATGTGTGGTTGACAGAGAGTGTGCCTCCATACAGCAAAGTGATAAACCGCCCCCAGGTAGAAACCCGAGTACAGAGGTCCGAATAAGAAAGATAGGATGATACTGTGGAACGGAGTCAGCAGAAAGAAAAAACTCCTGTAGCCTTGGCTAGCTTAAATGCCAAATACATCCATTCAAACCTGGCCGTAGATTATCTGCGGTCATATTGTGAGTCTCGGCAGGTACCTGCCGTCTTTCATATATTGGAGTTTCACATCAACGAACCGGTTGAACTCATAGTGGGAGAAATCCTCTCCTTGGGAGTAGATATCATCGGCTTCTCCTGCTACATTTGGAATATCAGCGAGACCCTCCATGTGATCTCAAGGCTGAAACTGGCAAAGCCGGAGATGATTGTGATCATTGGAGGTCCTGAGGTTTCCTATGAAACCGAGACTTTGATGGAGGCCCATCCTGAGATCGATTACTGCATAACTGGAGAAGGGGAAAAGCGCTTTGCAGAGCTTTTGACTCAGCTCTTGTCAAGGGAGGGTAGATGCGCGGGTGGGCAGGAGGTGCCGAAGCAGCGGATAATCCCGGGGGAACCTATAGATCTTGCGGAGCTTCCCTCTCCTTATCCAGAGGACATTGGGGAAAGGTATCGGAACAAACTGGTCTATTTGGAGACTTCCCGGGGCTGCCCCTTTAACTGCCAGTACTGTTTGTCTGCCAATACCCGGGGAGTGCGGTATTTCCCCTGGGAGAGGGTGAAGGATGAGTTCATCAAGCTAATGGATGCGGGCATTCCCCAGGTCAAGCTGATTGACAGAACCTTTAATGCCAATCCCAAGCGGGCCTTGGAGATTTTTCAGTTTCTAGTTGAGGAAAGCCGCCGGAGGGGTGCCTTTGAGAGCGGTAAGCCCCCAACAATATTCCATTTTGAAATCAGTGCCGATATTCTCACTGAAGAGCTCCTGACGTATTTGGCCGCTGTGCCGTCTGGTTTGTTCCAGTTTGAAATTGGGATTCAATCAACTACTCCTGCGGTGCTGGATGTAATCTCCCGGAGAAGTGAATGGAACCGGCTGGCGGGGAATATCAAGGCCCTGGCGGAAAATGGAAATATCCACCTGCATCTGGATCTCATCGCTGGTCTTCCCGAAGAAACCTATGCCAGTTTTGCCCGGTCCTTTGATGATGTGTACAGGCTCGGCGGCCACCGCATCCAATTGGGATTTCTAAAGCTGCTCAAGGGCTCGGGCTTGCGGGAAAGAAGCAAAGAACTAGGACTAGTTTTTGACCCTTATCCACCTTATGAGATCATATCAACAGCTTCCATGGGCGCCCTTGACTTGATTCGCCTCAAAGAGATAGAGAACGTGCTGGAGCTTTACCACAACAGCCACCGTTTTAGCATAACCATGGAGATGCTTTGCGGAAGGGTCTACCAATCTCCCTTTGCCTTCTTTGAAGTGCTGGCAGGTTACTTTCGCGAGCGGGGCCTTAACCGGGTCTCCCACAGCCAGCTGACACTTTACAATATACTTTATCAGTATTTGCGCAACAACCACCCCGAGATTTTACCGCTGGCGGTAGAGACTTTGAAGTTTGACTACCTGCGGACTGAGCGCCATCGGCCTCTGCTATCCTGGATGCCGGACAAGTTGGGCAAGGACTACAAAGATATCTTGCGCCGGTTACTAGAGCATCCCGATGTCTTAAAGGGTCTACATCCAGCAACGAGTAGTCTTTCAAAGCGGGATCTGACCCAAGAGGTGCGGGCAGCCAAGTTTTCTGCTGAGTTTATAGAATTCTTGAAGGAGGGGGCCCTTCCCCACAGGTTAATCGGAAACACGGTTGTCATCGACGAAATGATTGGAAACAGCAGCAACTGGGTAATTTTCGATCACCACAGGTCCGATCCGTGGACAAGGGAAAGTGCTTACATGCTGGTTCTATCGGAGTAGGTGATTGTCGGTGTTTGTTCATCTGCATGGTCATACGTACTGGTCGCTACTGGATGGGGCAGCGCCGCCCAAACAGCTTTTTCAGCGGGCTGCCGCCCTTGGTATGCCGGGAATTGCAGTTACTGACCACGGCGTCATGTATGGGACTGCCGAATGCTACCTGCTGGCCCAGCGCATTTCCCGGGAAACCGGCAAAGACTTTCGCTTCATTCCTGGTGTTGAGGTTTATGTTGCACCCAGAAGCCGATTCGATAAGGACAAGAGCCAGGGAGATGATGCCAACTGGCACCTGGTGTTATGGGCCCTAGATAACATTGGCCTTTCCATGCTCTACCGTTTGGTTTCCCGTTCAGAGATGTACTATAAGCCCCGGATCGATAAGCAGCTGCTGGCCGAGCTCATTGAGGAATGCGGGCAGGGACATATTGCCGGCAGTACTGCGTGCCTTGGGTCGGAAACCAGCCGCCTGCTCCTGGAGGATCGCTACCAAGATGCCCGGGCTGCAGCCTGGCATTACTGGGAGCTTTTGGGAAAGGATAATTTCTTCCTAGAGCTTCAGGATCACGGGCTCGAAGAGCAGAGACTGGTCAACCGGGGACTTCTGCGGCTCCATGGCGATACAGGAATACCGTTAATTGCTACCAATGATTATCACTATGTGGAACCGGAGCATGCCTTTCTCCATGAGGTCGTTGTCTGCATCCAGACAGGTAAGCAGCTCAGCGACGAAAACCGCCTTCAGTTTGAAGGCAGCCAGGCATATCTAAAGAGTGCCCAGGAGATGCTGGAGGTCTTTCCTGATCAGAGGGAGGCCCTGGCCCGAACCGTTGAGATTCTGGAGCGCTGTCAAGTCCAACTGGATTTTGATACAGCTCACCTGCCCCGCTTTGAGCTGCCGCCGGGTTTTGACAGTGCAGATGAGTACCTGCGGACTCTGGCATATCAAGGAGCTGCCCGGCGCTTCGGTGAAATCAGCCAAGAAGTCCGGGAGCGGCTGGATTATGAGCTGAAGACCATCAGCGAGATGGGTTATTCGGATTACTTCTTAATTGTATGGGACTTTGTCCGCTTTGCCCGGGAGCAGGGGATTCCTGTGGGCCCAGGGCGAGGCAGTGCTGCTGGTTCCCTGGTTGCGTACTGCTTGTATATAACCAACATCGATCCCTTGCGATATGGGCTCCTGTTTGAGCGTTTCCTCAATCCGGCCAGAGTGACGCTTCCCGATGTCGATATGGATTTTTGTTATCACCGCCGCAATGAGGTGATTGAATACGTTGTCGGCAAGTACGGTGCCGACCGGACTGCCCAGATCATCACCTTTGGTACCCTTAAGGCTAGGGCGGCTGTGCGGGATGTGGCAAGGGTCTTGGGGGTGCCCCTTCGAAAGACCGATGCCCTTGCCAAGGCAATTCCCTTTGGCGAGTCTCTGGACAGTGCCCTGGAGACTGCCGCGGAGTTGAAAAATGCCTATGAGCAGGATGAAGAGGCAAGAAGGGTCCTAGACACCGCCCGGTATATCGAGGGTTTTCCCCGCCATGCGTCAACCCATGCGGCGGGAGTGGTTATTGCACCTCGACCCTTGGAACTGGACATGCCCCTGCAGCAGCCTGACAGTGACAAGGTGGTAACACCCTTCGTTACCCAATATCCCATGGGTATTTTGGAAGAAATGAAGTTCCTTAAAGTAGACTTTTTGGCGCTGCGGAATCTTTCGGTAATCCAAGAAGCAGTGGATTGGGTCAAAGAAATCCACGGCGTAAAGCTGGATATGGACACAATCCCACTGGATGATGAAGCGACATATACAAATATATTCCACACAGGCCTCACCGGTGGTATTTTCCAGTTTGAATCAGAGGGTATGAGAAGGCTACTGCAGGATTTCCAACCGGAGAGCCTTGAACACCTGACCCTTCTCAATGCCATGTACCGGCCTGGACCAATGCAGTACATTCCTACAGTGATCCGGCGAAGAAAAGGGCAGGAAGAGGTGAGCTGGCCCCATCCAGATCTGGAAGATCTCCTGAAAGAGACCTATGGGATCATGGCTTATCAGGAGCAGGTAATGGCGGTTGCCCACCATTTTGCCGGGTTTTCCCTGGGTGAGGCAGATCTTCTGCGGCGGGCCATCGGTAAGAAGAAGCAGGAGATTATCGATGCAGAACGGCAGAAATTTGTGGAGGGAGCCGCAGCTAAGGGCTATTCAGAGGAGTTAGCCCGGGAGATCTACAGCGATATTGAAAAATTTGCAGGTTACGGTTTTAATAAGAGCCACGCCTGTGCATATGCCTTTATTGCCTATCAAACGGCATATTTGAAGCAGCACTACCCCACGGAATTCATGGCTGCCCTCTTGACCAGTGTGATGGGTAAGGACAAGAACCGGAAGCTGGGTGAATACCTATCGGAATGCAGGGCCATGGGGATTTCAGTAGAGCCGCCGGATGTCAACAGGAGCCAGGTGACCTTCGTCCCCCAGACTGATGGGACCATCACCTTTGGCTTAGCCGCCATTAAGAATGTCGGTGAAAGTGCGGCGCAGACTGTGGTTGAAGATCGGGCTTCAGGACCATACAAGTCCCTTTTGGATTTGTGTGTTCGCACCCGGCTCAATAGAGATGCCTTGCTCAGCTTGATTAGGGTTGGAGCCTTGGACTCTTTTGGAGAGTCCCGGGCCAAGCTGGAATCGATTCTAGATCAAGTCATCCAGGCAGCAGCAGGGTACAGCCGCAGTCACCACAGCGGGCAAGCCACCCTCTTTGATGTGGCCACTGTCGATGCCCAGGCCTTCGCCTGGGAAGTGGACCCCGAGATAGCAGAGTACGATGAGCACAAACGGCTGCAGTATGAGAGGGACTTAATCGGCGTGTACCTTTCCGGTCATCCCCTTGATCAATATAAAGAGCAGCTGCGGGAGTGGGGTGTGACGACAAGTCGGGACTTGGAAAAACGCTCCCAGAATGAGCCGGTGACCATCGCCGGTGTCATAGTTGAATCCAGGCGGATCCTGACACGGCGCAATGAAGAAATGGCCTTTGTGACTATGGAAGATCAGACAGGTCCAGTGGAGGTTATAGTCTTTCCCCGGGTCTTTGAGCGGTGTCGAGGCTGCCTGACCGGTGAGTCTATCTTGGTAATTGAAGGGCGGAACGATTCTTCGGTGGAGGAAATAGACACTTCAGCCGAGACAGAAGTGGAGGATGATCGGCTGGACCGGGAATTTCAGGCTAAGGTCATCGCCTCAGCGGTGTATACCCTTGACGAGTGGCGGGAGAAGGCCAATGGGAGGGCTGCTGGTGGGCAAAAAAGGCCCAGAGAAGTCCGGCCGAAGCCGAGAATTCCACAGGGTAAACACCAAGGGCAGGGGGCAAGTGCTTCTCCAGAGAATGAAAGAAACCATCATAATCACAATGGGACTCAGCTGATCATCGATGCCGACGGCCTTAAGGAAGA
Source organism: Bacillota bacterium (assembly GCA_012727675.1). Classification (GTDB taxonomy): domain Bacteria; phylum Bacillota; class Limnochordia; order DTU087; family DTU087; genus DTU087. The sequence continues at coordinate 2,443 of JAAYGR010000216.1, read as the reverse complement.
AGTATTGATCCAGCTGCGGAAACTATTGACGCAGTTTCCCGGCAAGACGCCGGTTCTACTTCATTTCAATCAGCCAAAGGAGCTGTACTTGTGGTTAGATGATCGATATAATGTCGACGCTGGCAGGATTTCAGAGATTTGCAAGAAGGTGGAAATCCTGGTCGGAAAAGGGCGAGTTCATCAGTCTATGGAGTGAGGAGAGAGAAACTAGATGCGGTTGGGACTAGGTATCGACGCAGGAGGCACTTACACAGATACGGTACTGTATGATTTTGAGCGGCAGCTGATACTGGGCAAAGGCAAAGCCCTGACGACAAAAGATGATTACACGGTGGGAATTACGGCGTCGCTGGATCAGATTCAAATCGATACACCTGAAAAGGTGGACCTGGTGGGACTATCTACTACCTTGGCTACCAATGCCCTGGTTGAAGGTAAAGGAGCCAGGGCTGGCATATTGCTTATTGGCTATGATCCGGAGTTGGTAAGACGCTTTCTCCGGGTCAATCCCTATTGGATTGTGACCGGGGGCCACGACATGCGGGGGCGGGAGAGGGCACCCCTCGATGAAGAGGAGATTCGCCGCACGGTAGAGGCAATGGTTGGAGAAGTAGAAGTAATTGCCATCTCCCAGATGGGGGGAGCGGTGAACCCCCAGCACGAACAGCTGGTTCAAGCTTTTGTCGAGGAGCATTATGATATCCCCGCTATTTCTGGTCACGAGATCAGCATGGAAATGGACTCCATGAGAAGGGCTACTACAGTTTTTTGGAATGCCCGTTTGATTCCCATCTTATTGGATCTGATGGAGGCAGTAGAGAAGGTCCTCACCAGCCGCGGCATCACCGCTCCGATAATGCTGGAGCGCAGTGACGGGACCTTGATGGGGAAAGAGCTGGCTAGGAGACGGCCAATTGAAACATTGATGTCCGGTCCTGTTGCCAGTGTTTACGGCGCTTTGCACCTCACGGGATGCAAGGATGCACTGGTTGTGGATATGGGTGGAACAACCACAGATATTGGTCTAGTGCAAGATGGTCTGCCCAGGCTGCGCTCTGAGGGTGCTCGAATTGGCGAGTATCGGACAACAGTCAAGACCTTGGATCTTCATACCACCGGCCTTGGGGGTGACAGCGAGATCTCTTTAGGGGAAGACGGCGCCTTGGTTATCGGTCCCCAGAGGGTGCTTCCGGTTAGCTATGCTGCCATCCTATCTCCGGCCATTGCCCAGGAACTGGCAAATTGGCAAGGGATTCGAGACAGTCACGTGGACTCCAGCCTGCTGCCCCCGGTGGAGTTTTTTCTTCCAGTTCAAAGTCCAGGGACAGAGGGAGATGATTCCGGTACGGGGCAAAAGGTAAAGCTTGAGCAACTAGGCCCGAGGGAGCAGGCAGCTTGGCAGGCTCTCACGTTCCTAGGAGGTGCTTCCCGAATTCAGCTGGCCGATACCATGGGCTACTCCTACCCGTCGCTTTTGCGGATGGATGCCCTAGAGAGCATGGGTTTAGTCCGGAGAGTGGGGCTTACCCCTACAGATGTTCTCCACGCCATGGGAGAGCTTAAGCTTTGGGACTCCCAGGCCGCAGCTCAAGCAGTAGAGGCTTTCGCTTCTCGCTGGCAAATCAGCACAGAAGCTGCCTGTCAGCATATAATGGAGGCTGTTCAGCAGCGGCTGGCCGAAAAGGTGCTTGATGTCATCTTGGCAGAGACACTGCCGGCCAAGGCTAGATCCAATGGGCAAAGGGCCCTACCTAGGGGAGCATCATGGGCAAGGACGTCGGATGTTCCTGCTATAGAAGAGTGTGCCGTCTGTCAGCATCTATTGCATACATCACTGGTTAAGGGCGGTAATAATGCCCGACCCCTGGAATGCAGCGTGAAGGTCAACCTGCCTATTGTGGCAGTAGGAGCACCGGTTAAGGCATATTTCCCAGCTCTAGCAGCCGCCCTGCAGACAGAGCTCCATATACCCGAACATGCAGACGTGGCCAATGCTCTGGGAGCCATTACCGGCAATGTTGCTGTGTCTGCAGCAGCCACAGTGAGCGTCACCGGTGATGAAAAATACATTATTCAAGGCTTAGCAGAAAACAATACCTTCGAAGACCTGGAAGAAGCGACTGCAAGAGCGGTGGCATACCTCACCGATCTTGCCAAGGAGCGGGCACTGGCTGCCGGGGCCGAGATGGTCGATGTTGAGGTTTCTCAAGAAGATATAGTGACTGAGGTGGGAGATGAGAATGCCGCTCTGTTCCTAGAAAGAAGAATCGTTGCCCGAGCGGCAGGCCGGCCCAAGACCAGGGCGTAAGACCCGTCTCAGTCTACACGGAGGTATAATGATGGAGGCAAATAATACCCTTCTACAGGTACAAATTGAAGGCCTAGGCAGCCGGCAGGTAAAGCCGGGGACCACCCTTCAGGAGCTGGCCAAAGACTGCTGGCC
>JAAYGR010000215.1 GCA_012727675.1 Bacillota bacterium | reverse complement strand
CCATATATGCGGTGCAGATCTACCTGGGAGGAGATGACATTAGAAAGGATCTCCTTCCCATCCCGCACAACCGCGGCAGCAGTTTCATCACAGCTTGTCTCTATGCCAAGGACCAGGGCACCCGGACCCTTCGCTGCCGGGGCTTCCTGTTTAACTTCCATGTTCAATCCCCATTTCTTAGCCTAAATCCAATTTCAGCGTCTGTCTTAGTACAGATCCTTCCACATGATAATGGCATCCTCATTGTTATCCCTATAGTAACCGGGCCGGATGCCGACATCGACATAGCCGAACTTCTGGTACAGACCATGGGCTATATAATTGGAGACCCTCACTTCCAAAGTGAGCCTAACTCCTCCATGGGCCCGGGCAATTATCTCCGCCGCTGCCAGCAGCTGGCGGCCAACTCCGCGGCCCCGGTAAGCAGGGTGCACGGCAATGGTGGTAATGTGTCCCTCATCGACAATTATCCACATACCGAGATAACCGGCTATCTTGCCGTCACTGGTTCTAGCCACCACGTAGTGGGCTTGGTCATTTTCCAACAGCTCAGACAGATAGGCATAGCGGGACCAAGGCGTTGGAAATGACACCCGCTCGATGGCCAGCACTGCATCTAAATCCCGCACCCGCATGGGTTCGATCTCCACAGGTAGATATCCCTTGCTAGAGACTTCCGCACTCAAAGCCTTCGGCCTCTCCCTTCATCGACGAATGGGCCGCCTTCCTTCATCGGCAGCCGGCAGAACACCTGGCCTTTAGTTTGCGCTCTGCCTCAGACAAGCGCAGGTACATAGGGGCAAGGGTTAGGGGGTCGTTACTTTCCCCGGCCAAGAGCCTCTGCCTTCCAAGAAGTGCAATACTGGAGGCACGGAGCTCCATACTGTTACTGGCGGGCCTGATGGCCCTCTCTCCCACAGCCTCAACGATCCTATTCCAATAGGCGATAGCTCCATCTCCACAAAAACATATACGGCCAGAAGCCGTCTCCAGCACCTGCTGGAGAAACTCATCAACAGGTCCAGCCCAATAATCACCGGCAGCTTCCGGCAGGTCATTGATTCTATACAAACGGCCGTACACTTCGCCGTGTCTAGCATCGACCATGGAGCATACCCACCCAGCGGCATAACCCACCTGGAAAGCCAAACCCTCCAGTACGGTAATGCCGATGAGGGGCTTCTGCCAAGCATAGGCTAAAGCCTTGGCTGTTGCTACACCGATCCTTAAGCCGGTAAATGAACCGGGGCCAGTTGCAGCAGCTATGCCATCTATGTCACTGCCTGACCATTCCCCATCTTCGAGAATCCGAATCAGAGCTGGAAGCAGCCGCTCTGAGTGGGTAGCCCGGATATTCAGCAGGTATTCTCCTATCACCTGTTCTCCATCGATTAGTGCCACACTACCTGTCGTTGTCGCAGTATCTATAGCTAAAATCCGCATGCTGAAGCTCCTTCCCCAGCTCCTGGATGACCTGGTGAAACCGCCTGCCTATAGGCCTAAATTCTATGGTCCGCCCGTTTTCCTGAGCTTCCTCCCGTTCAATCTGTACCTCTAGGTATTCTGAAGGCAAATAGGGCTCAACCAGACCTCCCCACTCCACCACCGATATGCCGCTTCTCCGCAGGTACTCTTCGTAACCTAGATTTTCCCATTCCTCCGGCTGCTTAAGCCGATATGCATCAAAATGAAAGAGCGGCACATCCCCAGTATATTCATGAATTAGGGCGAATGTCGGGCTCGTAACACTAGCTGGATCAATCCCAAATCCAGAGGCGATCCCCTTTACCAAGACAGTCTATCCAGCTCCCAAATCTCCCACAAGGTTAATAGTATCTCCAGGTTCTAGCCACCGTGCCAGCATCCGTCCTAGGACCAAAGTCTCCTCGGGGCTGTTGGTGGAAACAATCAGTGCCTTCATGCTTTATCCTCCATGACTTCTCGGTTCATTTTCCAGGATGCCCCTTCGTCTGCCTTCTATTCGGCAATGCCCCGGGGATTCCCTGCCCTTGCACCAACGGCAACTTTGGGGCAAAGAAAAAAGGACCGTTTGGTCCTTACGATGCTTCCGATGCTCTTACTCCCTCTCGTTAACCTTTACAGCCGTTATCCTACCGAAACTGCCGCCACCTTGCTGGAGTCTCCCAGCTTGATGACAGCACTTTGTAAGGCAAAAAGCTCAAAGGGTTTGACAAAATGCAAATCCGCCCCCGTCTGCAAAGCCTGAGCAGTCAAACGGGGAGAGTTAAGCCCCGTATAGGTAATAATGCCTATATGCTGTCCCCAACCCTTCCGGATGAGGCGGCAAAGCTCCATACCGTCCATAATCGGCATTCGTATGTCAATGAGGGCAACATCCACCGGATTTTTCTCTAATAGGTTCAAGGCATCTCGGCCGTTAGAGGCCTGAACAACCACCTGAAGCCGGGGGTTGGCTGTTTCGAGAAAGTCTTTCAGCACCTGCCGGAAAGGTAAATAGTCGTCCGCTATTAGAACCCTGATCACGACCAAATCGCCTCCACTAGTGCAACACTTGGTATAGGTTAGACTTTCGCTGTTCTTCCGGCTTCTCCTGCGCAAAAGAAAGAAATTATTGTGAAATATAGTAAATTTTTTGTATCTCGTCAGCCAACCCATCCCGTTCTTCGTCAAGTTATAGGATTCACTAT
>JAAYGR010000214.1 GCA_012727675.1 Bacillota bacterium | reverse complement strand
TCAGCACAAGAGCGTCATCCCTTCCCCGAGCAGAGCACCAAGGTGTCTGTAGGGGAGTGGGTCCATTTCCCTGACCTCCCTGTTCATGGAATGGAGTCATCCAAGCTTCCCCATAACCGCCTCAAAACCATCCTTTTAATGGGCTCAGCTTGTCCATTGCCAACACAAAGACATTATACAATAGCACTGGGAGAGCGTCAAGAAAACGGCCTCGGAGCTATGTTTACCCGGTCTGGGCCCTTTGCCTGACTACTTCATACATCATGACAGCGGCTGCTACAGCGGCATTCAGCGAGTTGATACTGCCGTACATGGGCAGCCTTACCGTCTGATCACACTTCTCTTTGGTCAAGCGGGCAAGACCTTTGCCTTCTCCGCCGATGACCAGGGCCAAGGGGCCGGTTAAATTTGCTTCGAAATGGACCATATTTCCATCCATGTCAGCCCCCACCACCCACAATCCCGCTTCCTTTATATCATCGATGGCCCGGGCCAGATTGGTCACCCTGGCTATGGGTACATACTCAACGGCCCCGGCGGAGACCTTGGCCACTGTTGCAGTCAAGCCCACGGCCCGCCGCTTGGGAATCACTATCCCGTGGGCGCCGACGGCTTCCGCTGTCCGCAGTACGGAACCGAGGTTGTGGGGATCTTGGATGCCGTCCAAAATGACGAAAAACGGCGGCCGCGAAGACTTTCGGGCCTTATCCAGTAGATCCGGCAGTTCCGCGTACTCCACTGGTTCCCGCCATCCCATCACCCCTTGATGGGCTCTAGTACGGCTCCTTCTGTCCAGCCATTCCCTATCCTTCCATTCAATGGGAATGCCGGCCGCGGCGGCTAAATCCACAATATCCTGGAGGCTGCGTCCAGAACCCTTAGCCAGTACCAGCCTGTCCAGTCTTACTCCGGCCCTAAGGGCCTCCCGCACTGGATTTCTACCTTCGATCTGCTCCCTTTCCCCTGTCATCTCTAGACTCCCTTATCTGTGCTCGGTTCTTCTGCCGATAGGTCGGCTGCTGCTGCCATGGATAGAAGCTCCAGCAGTCTATCTAGCTCCCCTGCCAGGAATAGGTAACCAACCAGTGCTTCTAGTCCGGTGCTGAGGCGATAATCCGCCACCGTCGCCCCCTTGGGAACACCGCTCTTGGTATTGCGTCCCCGCCTGACAATCTCTTTTTCTGCATCGGTCAATGCCGGCTCCCATGCCTCCAGGATCCGGGCTTGGCTGCCGGCATTGACCCAATGGACCACCTCTTGGTGGAGGGCCGCCATGCGGCGGCTTCCGGCCCGCACAAGCTGCATGCGAACCCACAACTCGTATACTGCATCACCGATATATGCCAGAACCAAAGGAGGCAGCATGGAAGGGTCAGTTCGCGCAATAGCATCTTCCTCAGCACCTATTAATCCCTTAAGTCTCCTTAAGTCCCCTGACATGTCCGGCACAGCGTCCCTTTGATCTGACAAATTAAACCCATCCCTCGAAAACTTCCTTAAGCAGACGACATTCGCCGGCTTAAAGACACTATTTTGTGTCTGGAAAACCGACTACAGCTTCCAGCGGGTCCCCAGGGGCGAATCCTCCAGCTTCACACCCAACCGGCCCAGCTCATCCCGGATATAGTCAGCGGTAGCCCAGTCCTTCTGGTCCCTAGCCCGCTGCCGCACCTCTACCAATAGATCAAGCAGAGCCTCTGTTAGTTCCTGGGCAGCGGATGAACTTGACTTTGCCTCGATAAGCCCTAAGATATCCCCGCCCAGCTGCTGGAACACAGCAGCCGCCTCCCGCAGTACCGGTACGCTCTGCCGCCGCTCCCCATCGGTTAGATCCGCTGCCTGCCCTTGAAAAGTATTGACACTCCGGGCCAGTTCAAACAAAGCGGCAATGGCGGAAGCAGTGTTGAAATCATCCTCCATGGCGGCAATAAACTTGGTCCGGGCTGATTCAACGGCCTCTGCCAGCTGCCGGATGGCAGGAGTCTCTACCCCATCCGGGGACAGCCCGTCCCCTTCAGGAGCTCCCAATTTTTCCATGGAAGTCAATAGGTGTTTCAGGTTCTCCACAGTATCCATGAGACGTTCCCATCCCCGCCTGGCTTCCTCCAGCTTCTCTTCACTGTACTGCAGCGGACTGCGGTAATGGGAAGATAATACATAGAAACGGATGACCCCGGCAGGATACTCAGCCAAGAGGTCTGTCAGAGGTGTAAAGTTCCCCAGGGACTTGGACATTTTCTCATCCTTGACCTGCAGGAGTCCATTGTGCACCCAGCAGCGGGCGAAGGGAGGTTCCCCGGTGTAGGCCTCCGACTGGGCAATTTCATTCTCATGATGGGGGAAAACCAGGTCCCCTCCACCGCCGTGGAAATCGAACCCATTACCTAAGTATTTGAGGGACATGGCCGAGCATTCTATATGCCATCCCGGCCGTCCTTTGCCCCAGGGGCTGTCCCAGGCAGGCTCTCCGGGTTTGGCGCTCTTCCACAGGGCAAAGTCCATGGGGTGGCGCTTCCGTTCATCTACGGCCAGCCGGGTGCCTGCTTCCAATTCCTCCAGCTGCTGCCCCGACAGCTTGCCGTACTCGGGAAATGAAGTGATATCAAAGTAAACATCGCCATCTACCACATAGGCATTGCCCTTTTCGACAAGTTCCTCGATCATCTCAATAACGGCAGGGATCTCCTGGCTTACCCTGGGATATAGGTCTGCCCGCTTGACGCCCAAAGCATCCATGGCTCCCAAATACTCTTCAGCATAGCGCTGGGAAATCTCGAAAACATCCTCCCCCGTATCTTGTGCCCGGGCGATGATTTTATCATCTATATCGGTGAAATTCTGAATCAGCCGCACCTTATACCCTTTAAACTCCAAGAAGCGGCGTATTGCATCCCAGATAATGGAAGGGACAGCATGACCCAAGTGACTCTGATCATAGGGAGTGATCCCACAGACATATATAGAAACTTGACCTGGGTCACGGGGAACAAAGGGTTCCTTCTTCCGGGTCAGCGTATTGTAGATCTGAATGGCCATGGCTATCTCCCTCTCTCCCGCGGCACAGCCGCTAACTTCTTCCTATATCCTAACATAGTCTCCCCCAAAAGCATAGAAGTTGTGCCGATACTATAGTGACCACTAGGATCAAGGGCGCATATGGTAGAGGAGATTGCTCCGTATTTCACTTTGCCAAACCATTGGAGGGATGTCCCGTGACGTATCAGCTGCACAGCCCGTGGAATGAGCTTCTCAAGCCTCCATGGGAGGGCCGCCAGCCCAAACCGCGCTTTACCGGCCTGACCATGGTGATCGATAAGGGCATGGATTTGGTGACCACCGAGCATTGGCTGTCACTGGCCGCTGACTATGTGGATTTTATCAAACTGGGATTTGGAACTGCACCCTTGTATCCCGCAGAACAGCTCACCAAAAAGATCTCCTTGGCCAAATCCTACGGTGTTGATATCTACCCAGGCGGTACTCTGCTGGAGGTAGCGGTTCTCCAAGGGAAAACCGGGGAATTTCTCACCTTGGTCAAGGAACTTGGTTTTACCTACGTGGAGGTTTCCGCTGGAACCATCGACCTGACACCCTCCCAACGGCGCCAGATCATTACCCAAGCCCACACTCTCGGTCTAGGTGTGCTGACAGAAGTAGGCAAGAAGGATACCGAGGCACCCTTTGAACCTGAGGCCGTCGCCCGTCAAATCGAGGACGATCTAGCCACCGGAGCCTACAGGGTCATTGTAGAAGCCCGGGAATCGGGGCGGGGCATCGGCATCTACGACAACTCAGGGCACATCCGCAGCGATGTCCTGGAAGCCATCCTCGACGGCGTCACCCATCCAGAAAGCATCATCTGGGAGGCACCCCAGGTTTCCCAGCAGAAGGAGCTCTTGATCAAGCTGGGACACAGCGTCAACTTGGGCAACATTCAGCCCGGCGATGTCTTAGCCCTAGAGGCCACCCGTTTGGGAATGCGGTCTGATACCTTGAAATTCAACATCGAGGAGGTGACTGTCAGTGCCGAAGCAGAAGCGGCGACTGTCACTTGATTGGATTGCAGTTCTGACTGCACTGCTAATTGCCGCTCTGGCCAAAGTCCAGCTGCTGCCGTACGTTCCCTGGTAGGGCGGCACCTACAAGCGCAGGAGGTTTAAAGCCATGAGTCAGCTTGAAGAGAACATATCCAGCAGCAGGTCACTGGTGGAAGCGTACACAACGCCCCTCAAACAGGGCCTGACGTTTCTTCCCGGTATAGCTCTGCTGTTCGCCATCGGCTTTCTAGGGAAAGTAGCTGCACAATACGTCCCCCACATGGAATACGTCATATTTGCCATCGCCTTTGGCGCACTTATCTCCAACACAATTCCCCTACCTAAGGTGTTTGTCCCCGGTGTGCGTACCTATGAATTCTGGCTCAAGGTCGGAATTGTGTTAATGGGTGCCAAGTTTTCCATGTCCAGTGTAATCCACATTGGATCCACCGGTGTCGTTTTGGTTCTGGTAGAGATCTGCCTGGCGGTCTTTGTTGCCCGGCTGTTGTCCAAATGGGCGGGACTTTCCGATGGCTTAGGAAGCCTCATCGGAGTAGGAAGCGGCATCTGCGGTGTATCGGCCATCATTGGGGCTAGCGGTGCCATCAATGCAACTGAAGAAGAGGCCAGCTACGCCATTGCTACAGTGCTCATCTTTGGAGCAATGGGCCTTGCCATCTATCCCATTATCGGGCACTTAACTGGCATGACAGATACCATGTTCGGCTATTGGGCGGGCTTGACCGTTGATAATACCGCGGAAGCAGTCGCCACCGGTATGGCCTTTTCCGAAAGGGCCGGTGAGATCGCAACCTTAGTGAAGCTATCACGGAATGCTCTGATGGGGTTTGTGATCCTCTTCTTTGCCTTGCTCCACGCCAAGCAGGGAATCACCCGGGATATTGAAAACAAGGGGGCTTTTCTCTGGTCCAGATTTCCCAAGTTTGTCT
>JAAYGR010000213.1 GCA_012727675.1 Bacillota bacterium | reverse complement strand
GCAGTGTCGTATGTCGGGCATTCTAGCTGAAGCGCGTAAGCATGAGCATTACGAAAAACCAAGTGTAAGGCGTAAGAAGAAATCGGAGGCGGCCCGAAAGAGGAGGGACCGCCGATATCGGTAACACAGGCTTTAGCCCGTTGTCTAAGGACAACGGGTTTTTCAGTTTTCATGGGCATATTTTATGTGTATACTTAAGAGCAGGGGGATGTATGTGCCTGCAGGAATCATTCAGACTCAAGCCCGGCGGAGGGTGATATCCGCTGTCATAGTATGTTTGCTAATTGGCTGGCTGGGTATTGGCGTATCTCAGGCTGCCGGCGACGTTTGGGTAATTCCCATTCGAGGTACCATCGAATGGGGCTTAAGCGGGTTTGTCCAGCGGGCAGTGAGGGAAGCACAAGCCCAGAGAGCTACTGCTGTTTTGCTGGAAATCAACACCTTTGGGGGACGGCTGGATGCTGCCGTTGAAATCCGAGATACACTGCTGGCCTCATCGGTGCCGGTCATTGCCCTGGTGACCGAGCGGGCCTGGTCCGCCGGTGCCCTGATCGCTTTAGCGGCAGAGCATGTAGCCATGGCTCCCGGTGCCAGCATCGGTGCAGCGGAGCCCAATCCTGCCGAGGAAAAGATAATCTCAGCTGTGCGGGGAGAGTTTGAGGCAACTGCCCAGCGGTGGGGCAGGGACCCCAAAATCGCAGCAGCCATGGTAGACCGGGATGTGGAAGTTGCTGGGCTGTCAGCAGAAGGCAAGATTTTGACCCTGAGCGCTGAACGGGCACAGGAGCTGGGCTTTATCGACTTGATTGCCTCCCGCCGGGAGGAGGTGCTGCAGCAGCTGGGATACAACTACCAGGGATTCGTTGAACTTAGGCCCACGGCAGCAGAGAGGGCGGCCGGCTTTATTACACAGCCAATCGTAAGCTCTCTGCTATTGATTCTTGGCTTTTCGGGGTTGGTCTTGGAGGTCCTCACTCCAGGCTTTGGAGTACCGGGAACTATCGGGGGCTTGAGCTTGTTGCTGTTTTTCGGAGGCCGCCTGCTTACCGGTCTAGCTGGCTGGGAAGTGGTCATCCTATTTGTAGGAGGACTCATACTGCTGGCAGTGGAGGCTTTCTTGCTCCCTGGGTTTGGGATTGCCGGCATTGCCGGGCTGGCCGCTGTCTTCGCCAGTGTCATCTTAAGCTATGCCACCTCCACGGCGGGCTTAATCAGCCTGAATATTGCTTTGGGGGCGACAATCGTATTGGCCGCTTTGGCATGGAGGCATTTCCAAGAAAGCAGCACTGGGCGGAGGCTGGTATTGACTACCCGCTTGGAGCGGGAAAGCGGGAATGCTAAACAGAAGGCCCGCCAGGACCTTGTGGGAAAGGTAGGTCAGGCCCAAACCCCCTTGCGGCCGGCTGGGATTGTGGAAATCGCCGGACATAGGATTGATGTGGTTACAGAGGGGAGATTTGTGGCCAAGGGTACAGCTGTTGAGGTAATAAGGGTTCAAGGAAACCGAGTGGTGGTAAGGCCGGTGGAAACCGATGAGCCTGCCACATAAGTGCTGATCAGGCCCAACAAATTGCTACAGGGAGGTGATGGATGGGCCGCCGTTAGTAGCTCTGATGATGGACGGTGGGACATCCGAAAAAATGCTAATCATCGCGTGGTTGCCAATTATTATCATCTTTGTGTTTCTCTTGCTGCTGTTTAATTTCATACCAGTCGGCCTTTGGATCTCCGCTTGGGCTGCTGGTGTAAAGGTCAGTATTATCACTCTGATCGGCATGCGGCTGCGGCGGGTAGCGCCTATCCGGATTATTCTGCCCATGATCAAGGCCCACAAGGCAGATATTCCGGTATCCATCGATAAGCTAGAAGCCCACCATTTGGCCGGCGGAAATGTGGACCGGGTAGTAGATGCCCTTATTGCAGCCCACAGGGCGGAAATTGATCTCAGCTTTGAGCGGGCAGCAGCCATCGATCTGGCTGGCCGCAATGTCTTGGAAGCGGTGCAGGTGAGTGTAAATCCCTACGTCATCGAAACTCCGATGATTTCAGCGGTAGCCAAGAACGGCATCGAGCTCAAGGTTAAGGCCAGAGTCACGGTGAGGGCCAACATCGACCGGCTGGTGGGCGGTGCTGGAGAGCCCACTATTATTGCCAGGGTTGGTGAAGGCATTGTGACCACTGTCGGTTCATCGGAGAATCACGCTGAGGTCCTGGAAAATCCCGACAGCATTTCCAACACTGTCTTGGAGAAGGGCCTCGATGCTGGTACTGCCTTTGAGATTCTCTCCATCGATATTGCCGACATCGATGTGGGACGAAATATCGGTGCTCGCCTGCAGAAGGATCAGGCGGAAGCAGATAAGGATATTGCCCAGGCCAAGGCAGCAGAGCGGCGGTTTGCGGCTCAAGCCCTAGAGCAGGAGATGAAGGCCAGGGTTCAGGAGATGAGGGCCCGGGTCGTAGAAGCAGAGGCAGAGGTGCCCTTGGCTTTGGCGGAAGCCTTGAGGGAGGGACGCATCGGCGTGATGGATTATTATACAATGCGCAACCTCCTGGCTGACACCCATATGCGGGAATCCATCGCTAGGGAAGGCAGTCCCGGTCCCGGCGAGGAAGGAAGAGGCATCAAGGAAACGCCGGAGGAGCCAAGGTGACGCCATGGATAGTTTGATTGGTTTAGTTGTCATCATCTATCTCATCACCGCGGTGGTGGGAGCGGTTGTAGAGCGAATGCGCCGGGGACCCCTTTACGAAGATCTTCCCACCATACCCACTGGGGAAGGCTCAAGGCAGTCCGGGGAGGCGGAAGGGCCCATGGAGGCCGCTGATGCAAATGGAACCAGCGGCTTGCCTGCGCCTGTATCTCTCCCATTAGAGCCGGTCACAGCGCAGCTCGAGGAGCCAGGTCCAGCCCCTTTACATCAAGCAGGGGAGATGGTGTGGGAAATGTCCTCTGAACAGGGGATTCAGGAACCGGAGATCGCAACATCCAGCACAGCACAATCGGCGGCACCGGCTCAAGAGAGTATAGCTGCGCACTCTCGCCAGCGGCGGTTTCATGGCGGATGGCGCCGGGCGGTTGTGATGATGGAGATTATGGATAAACCCCGGGGGATAAATCCATACCGGCCTCCGTGGCCGAGATAAGAAGCTAGTACAAGGGACATGACCGGTGATAAAGCGACTAATACTAGTGCCGCTGCCTGCCCAAGGCGGCGGTATTTTTCTGTCCGTACTTAAACAGGACCCCTCCGCATAAGCTTGTATAGATGCTGCAGACAGGCGGAGGGTTTGCCATGGCCAAAACTTTCAAAGGGCGGTTCCTTCAGAATCTAACCACTGCCTTTGAACTGCCGGCAGATGTGGTGCTCAATCTGCCCCGGATCACCATCACCGGCAATGTACAGCTGTTGATGGAAAACCACAAGGGGATCATCTCCTATGAGCCTGAAAAAATCCGCATCAGAACTCAACACGGTGAAGCCGTGATCACGGGGAGCAAGCTCAAAATTGACTCCCTGTTTGCCAGTGAAGTCAGGATCAATGGGCATATCCACGGCATTGAGTTCCTGGGCTCAAGGGGGTGAGCCGCCTTGCTGATTCGACACCTGTGGTCTAATTACTGGGGGTATGTTATAATCAAAGTCAAAGGAAAAGGCCTGGAGGAGTTTCTCAACGGAGCGGCAACCCAGGGCATTTACCTTTGGGATGTGGAGCGGCTCAGCCGGGAACTTCTTATAGCCAAGGTCAGCGTATCTGATTTTCCCAAGCTGCGGGAAGCAGTGCGCAGTGTCCCGGTCACTGTCAGGATCCGGCAGAGGGTGGGTTTGCCTTTCCTCTGGCAGAAATTAACCCGGCGGTTCGCTTTAGTGATCGGTGCCTTACTCAGCCTTACCTGCATATATTTGCTGTCGTCGATTATCTGGTTTGTTCACATCGAAGGTATTGAAAAACTGGACCACGGCCTGATTACCGGTGTTCTCCAGGAAGCCGGGGTAAGTCCTGGTGTCTGGCGGAGTTCTGTTGACCCCCGGGAAGTGGAAAAACACCTCCTCCTTAAGATCCCCCAGCTTGCGTGGGCGGGAGTCAGGCTCCGGGGAACCTTGGTGGAAGTGACCTTGGTGGAAAAGGCCGAAACACCCGCCGATGATAAGATTCCTGGTGACATTGTGGCCAATAGAAATGCCTTGGTGACCCAGATCATTCCCTTTACCGGCACAGTCTTGGTAGAAGAAGGCGAAACAGTCACTGAGGGCCAGGTATTGATCAGCGGGGCGCTGAATTCGTACAGGCCCCCGGGGGAAGACGGGGACAGCAGATACCTTCGGGCTGCCGGCATGGTCCGGGGAAGGGTTTGGTACAGGGGCTTCGGGGAAGCCAGTGTAGTAACCCAGGTCTTCCGGAGGACAGGGCAAAGCTGTACAGGCTACCGTCTCACCGCAGGGCCCTGGTCTTGGCAGTGGGGGGAAGTAACACCGCCTTTTCTCCAATACGAAGAAGAGGTTGAAATCCGGCGGTTGACCCTGCCCCGATTCGGCTGGAAGCTTCCCATTCAATTGGAGACCATTGAATTTTATGAGCTTGAGACCGAAAGAATTGAAACTGACTTGGAAATCGCGAAAGAAACAGCTCTCCGCCGTTCGTGGGAGGCTATTGAGGTGAGGATGACTCCTGGGGCGGAAATTTTGTCCCAAGAGGTTGATGTGACCACTGAAGAGCATAACGGTGATGTTTTGGTGCGGGCTAGAAGGACTGTAGAGGTCCATGAGGAGATCGGGGTTTTTCGGGCTCTGCCTGCAGAGAAGCGAGAGGAGATAGGGGAGGGAAGCCGATAATTTGAGTGCCAGCCTGGTAGAGGAGAAATTTGCCATAGACGATAATGCCGTTGCCTTAGCCCTATTTGGCCACAGGGATGAGAACCTCAAAGCCCTGGCTGAAGAACTGGATGTGAGGTTTGTGCCCAGGGGCAACGTCATCGGCATATCAGGGGAGAAAGGTGCTGTGCATCAGGCGCAGATGGTGTTGGCGGACCTTTTGAAGGTGGCGGAGGAGCGTCCCCTGACCATTCAGGATATCAAGTATGCGGCCCAGATGGCAGAAGCCGGCAGGAACGGCCTGCTGCAGAAGCTGCATAGTGATGTTATACAGATAACCTGCAGGGGGAAGAAAATAACGCCGAAGACCTTAGGGCAGAAACGCTACGTAGATGCGATGCGCAAGCACCTTGTGGTTTTCGGCATTGGACCTGCCGGAACCGGGAAGACCTATCTAGCCATGGCCATGGCCGTGGCTGCCCTGAGGAAGCGGGAAGTCGGCCGCATAATCCTTACCCGTCCGGCGGTAGAAGCCGGGGAGCGCCTGGGGTTTCTCCCGGGTGACCTGCAGGATAAGGTAGATCCCTATCTGCGGCCGCTGTATGATGCACTATATGACATCTTGGGGGTAGAGGGCTTTCGCAAGTACCTGGATAGGGGAGCCATTGAAGTTGCCCCGCTGGCTTATATGAGGGGCAGAACCCTGGATGATTCTTTCATCATCTTGGATGAAGCCCAGAATACTACCCCGGAGCAGATGAAAATGTTTCTGACCAGGATGGGTTTTGGGTCCCGCATTGTGATTACTGGAGATATCACCCAGATTGACTTGCCTAAAGGTGTTTGTTCAGGATTGCAGGAAGCCAGGGAAGTCTTGCAAAACGTTAAGGGAATTGCCATTGTGGAGCTAGACGATGCCGATGTAGTAAGGCACCAGCTGGTCCAGCAGATTATCCGGGCGTATGAACAGTTTGATAAAGATAGAGGGCAGCGGGAGCTTGGCTAAACCAGGTCTGCCGTAAACCGAAAAGAGCGTGGTGGCTAGGTCATGGCTAAAGACAATAAATTGCAGACAGGGTATGAAGGTGCAATGCAGTGGCTGCGGGATGCCTGGCGGAAGGCCGGTGTCAGGCAATCACTGCTGGGTCTTGCTATCTTTCTTACCCTGGTAGGAATCCTGGTAGCTGACCTTGTCCCAGCCCAATATGACCTCAAAGTAGGTCAGGTAAGTCCCAGAGATATTGAGGCGCCCCGGACCATCGAGAACCGGTATGAGACGGAACGGCTGCGCAGTGAGGCTGTGGAGGCGGCACTGAACCAGGCCCGGGATAATCCCGATAACTACGTGATTGACGGCCGGATAGTCGAAGGGGCAGAGGAAAAACTGGCATCCTTGTTTGAAAAGGCCGAGAGCCTTCGGATACCGGCCCAGCCTGAGGATCCTGAGTTATCTCCGGAACCGGTTGGTGTGCCCTCCGGTGACCTCCAGGAAAGGATCCAGAAGTTCCAAACAGCTTTGCGAGATGAAGTGGATCTGGAGGTGGACAAGCAGTCTGCGGAGACCCTCCTGACAGTCTCCACTGAAACCTTTGTAGCCATGGAACAGGCTGCCACCACCTTAGCCGTTACAACCCTGCGGAATAACAGAATTACCGGCGAAAACCGGGATGATATAGTTGACAGCATGTACCGCCGGGTGGAAGAGTTTCAGCTTCCCCAGAGGGCCAAGGAAGCAGTGGCGGCCATTGTAGAAGAGGTCATTCGGCCCAATCTCGTCCTCGATCAAGCAAAACTGGAATCTATCAAACAGGAAGCTGCCCAGTCTGTGACCCCTGTTATGGTGCTGCAGGGCGAGATAGTTGTCCGGAAAGGTGATGTGGTCACCCGGGAGAAGCTGCAGATTCTAAAGGACCTGGGCTTGCAGAACCGCACAGTAAATTACCTGCGGATGTTCGGCATGACTGTGGTGGTCCTGCTTCTTGTGGGTTTGACCGGAGTCTTCCTTTGGCAGTACAACCGGGAGATCATTGAATCCGAAGGCCTTCTGGCACTGCTGGGCCTGATTGTGATCATTGTGGCCTTTGTGATCAAGGTGCTCAGCCTTATTCCATGGCAGGGGACAGGCTATCTGATGCCTGTTGCCTTTGGGGCTATGCTGATCACGTTGCTGTTGGATTCCCGCCTGGCGATTCTCCTTACAGCTTTCTTTGCCGTCATTGTAGGCTTGGTTACCTCTGGCAAACTGGCATACGCAGCAGTTGCCCTCATCGGAGGCATCACAGCTACTTTGAGCCTCGGGAAAGTCACGCAGCGCTCCGATGTGACCAGAGTCGGCTTTATCGTGGGGGCGGCAAATTTTGCTGCCATGGTGGCCTTTGCCCTGATCGATGATGACATGTTTCTGGCCAGGAATTCGTATTTGGGCCTGCTCAACGGCATTATATCTGCCATCTTGACCATTGGTTTTCTGCCGTATTTAGAGAATATCTTCGGGATCACATCATCTATTAAGCTGCTGGAACTGTCCAATCCCAACCAGCCCCTGCTGCGAAGACTCCTCTTAGAGGCTCCGGGGACGTATCATCACAGCATTATCGTGGGCAACCTAGCAGAGGCTGCCGCGGAGGCAGTAGGCGCTGACGGTCTTCTGGCCCGGGTTGGGGCTGCTTATCATGATGTGGGTAAGGTCAGGCGCCCATATTTCTTTGTGGAAAACCAGCTGGGCGGGGATAACCCCCATGACAGGATTTCCCCTTCCTTAAGTACCCTGATCATCACCTCCCATGTCAAGGAAGGCATTGAGCTGGCTAAGCAGTATAAGCTGCCTGCGGTGATTACCGATTTTATTAAACAGCACCATGGTGATGACCTGGTGAAATTCTTTTACCATAAGGCTGTGGAATCAGATAAGGATGGCTCAGTGGATGAGACTGACTTTCGTTACCCAGGTCCTAAACCCCAGACCAAGGAGACAGCCATTGTAATGTTAGCCGACTCTGTTGAAGCTGCGGTCCGGTCTCTATCCCGTCCAACTCCAGGGCGAATCGAGGGATTGGTCAGGAAAATTATCAAGTCCCGCCTCAATGAAGGTCTGCTAGATGAAAGTGACTTGACCTTGAGGGATCTAGACAAAGTGGCAGAGGCCTTCGTCCAAGTGCTTTCGGGGATCTATCACCACCGCATTGAGTATCCGGACTTGCCTGAGGACAATTAGAGGATGGGGGCAGCTTGATGGAAGTAGCTATATTGAATCAGCAGGAAAAAATACCGGTCCCGGAAAGTCTGTATAAGATGATGAGGGAGATTGTCGAGGTTTGCTGGCGTGTGATGGACCGCCAGGGATCAGTGGAGGTC
>JAAYGR010000212.1 GCA_012727675.1 Bacillota bacterium | reverse complement strand
CCGTGTTGGCCATAACTGGAGAAATCCTGTATGGCGGCGGGAAGATGGCACTGTAGCTGAGTGGTAGGCTGAAGTGATAACGATGCAGCCGGACTAATTCCGTAGATAAGGAGAGCTTTTATGAACGGTCAGCCTAAGAGCGATCAGCCTAAGTTAGAAGTAGTTACTTTAGGGGAAACCATGATCCGCTTTTCCCCAAAGGTCGGTGTTCCCTTGGAGCAAGCACGGCAATTGGATGTGGAAATCGGAGGCTCGGAATCCAATGTGGCGGTGGCACTGGCCAGGTTAGGTGTTGCGGCGGGCTGGATCAGCAAAATTGTTGACAATCCCTTGGGTCGCCGCATCGCAGGAGAACTGCGGTGGCATGGAGTTGATACCTCCCGGATTATCTGGACCCAAGACGGCAGAGTGGGAACCATGTTCCTTGAGCCGGGAGCAAAGCCTAGGCCTGCGGAGGTTATTTATGATCGAGCCAATTCCGCAGCCAGTACCATGGGGTTTGACGAACTTGACCTAGACTACCTCTTAGATGCACGGCACGTGCATCTTACCGGGATAACCATGGCCCTCAGCGACTCCTGCCGGGATATGGTGAAGCAGGTTGCCGCCAAGGCACGGGAAGCTGGAAAGACAGTCTCCTTCGATGTGAACTACCGCCAGAGGCTCTGGAGTCCAGAGGAGGCGAAAAGAGCCGTTGATCCCGTTCTGAGGGATGTCGATCTCCTAATATCTACCCTGGATGATGTCAGTAGGGTACTTAACTTGAAGGACACACCCGAAGATGCTTGCAGAAGGCTGCATGAGATTTACGGCTGTCCTTGGGTAATCATCACCATGGGTGGTGCAGGGGCTATTGGCCTCTTTGATGGGGAAATCAAGCAGGTTGATGGTTATGAGATTACGGCCATTGACCGGGTCGGTGCCGGCGATGCCTTTGCTGCAGGTGCCATCTACGGCTTCCTGCAGGGTTCGCCTGACATTGGGCTAAAATATGGGATTGCCCTGGCGGCGCTGAAGCATACCATTTTCGGTGATCAAAGCTGCTTTAGCAAGAAAGATGTAGAGAGGCTGCTGGCAGCTGGAGGATCCGATATCCAACGTTAGCCAAGGCAGTTGAGGTCGATTAAGTCTTCAATGGGCACAGGAGGGATGACCGTGAAGTATAAAGCAGAAGTCTATGAGAAGATAATGGCAGGCCGGATCGTTGCAATCCTGCGGAAGATCGATGTTGGCAAGGTCAAGGAGATCGCCAGGGCCCTCCTCGAGGGCGGGATCTACGCCATGGAGGTAACCATGGATACTCCAGGTGCCTTGGAAGCCATCCAGACTATCAAATCCGATCTAGGTGATAGAGCTGCTGTCGGCGCCGGTACAGTACTTGATCCCGAAACAGGCCGATTGGCACTGCTGTCTGGTGCAGAGTTTCTGGTTGCGCCCAACTTGAATGTGGATGTTATCCGTTTGGGGAACCGCTACGGCCGCCTGGTCATCCCAGGATGCGCGACTCCATCGGAAATTGAGACCGCCTATGAAGTAGGGGCAGACATTGTCAAGCTGTTTCCCGCGGTAGATCTCGGGGCGGGATACATTAAGAATGTGAAGGGTCCCCTTGGGCACATCACGGTTATGGCAACGGGAGGAGTTGGTATCGAAAATGCCGACGCCTTCTTTGCCGCAGGCGCCGATATACTTGGCGTGGGGGGTTCTTTGATCAATAAGGAAGCCATTGCCCGGGGTGATTTTCAAGCTATAACCGATTATGCCACAGAGCTGGTTGCTAAAGGAAAATGAATAGACGAACCTCTAGAGTCAGTCTCTATTGGAGTTCATAAAGCCCAAGAGCCGAGCCGGTGTTCACCGGCTCGGTTTAAATCTTATCTGCTGTTTTCTGCTGATCTCAACGAGACTTTCTGCGATGGTTTTTGAGGTGGCACACTTATGGCGGTCTTATCCTTCTACCTCAGGCCAGACCTGTTTTCCTCCCACATAAGTAGCTGCCACCTGCATATCTAGCAGCTCATCCGGCAGGACTTCGAATGGGTCTTTGGGCAGCACTACAAAATCTGCAAGCTTTCCTGGTGTGAGGCTCCCTTTGATAGCTTCTTCCTGGGCTGCATAGGCAGAACCTGTTGTAAAGAGTGCCAGGGCCTCCATAGGAGTGAGGCATTCTTCAGGGTGCCACCCGCCTGGGGGATAGCCTTTGTGATCCTGGCGGGTGATGGCAGCATGGATCCCCCAAAGGGGATTGCAGCTTTCCACTGGACAATCGGAGCCGCCCGCTAGATGGATTCCCATCTGAGCCGCTGTTTTCCAAGCATAGATACAGACTCGGCGGCCTGCACCGATTCTTTCTTCTGCAAAATGAAGGTCAGTTGGAACGAAGATTGGTTGAATATCGGCTGCGATGCCCATGGCAGCCATGCGCTCAAGCTGCTCTCGGGTTGCGATCTGGCAGTGGACAACCCGGGG
>JAAYGR010000211.1 GCA_012727675.1 Bacillota bacterium | reverse complement strand
GTTGGCATCATCAATTTCCATGGATTGGCTGCGGCAGTCCAGAAAGCAGTTTGGCTCCAGAAGGAACAAGCCCGGCGCTACATGATCCGCAATTACATGTTTCGCTACGGAATAAAGTTTGTTGTTCTAGCAATAGCATTTATTTCTTATGATTTGAACCCAGTGACTTTGCTGATAGGGTTGACACTGCCGACGGTTGCAGCTGTGGTTAGGTACTTGGTGAAAACGAGGTGAAGTGAAAATGGAGTTTGACATCAAAACAGCTTTTTACCTGGGCAATATCCCCATCACAGAGACCGTTGTCAATACGTGGATCATTATGGCGGTTATGATAGCCTTTGCTGTGGCAGCAGGGCGGAAGTTTAGTAACGCTGCTCCCGATGACGATTTAGGGACATTTGGGCTGCTTACGGAGATAGTGGTGGATGGATTGAACAAAATGATTGCATCCACCATGGGCGAAAAGGCAGCGACTTTTGGACCGTACATAGGTACGTTGTTTTCTTTTTTGCTTCTTGCCAACCTAAGCGGCCTCATAGGTTTTCGGCCGCCAACAGCGGATCTCAACACGACATTGGCCTTCGCCTCAATCAGTTTTGTGCTGATCCAGGGTACTGCTCTGCGGTCCAAGGGGATCGTGGGGTATTTCAAGGGCTTTTTCGAGCCGTTATGGTTCCTTTTTCCACTCAATGTTGTCGGTGAGTTAGCTACTCCCATATCATTATCCTTCCGTCTTTTTGGCAACATACTAGGCGGCATGATCATCATGTCCCTTTTATATCAGGTAGTGCCTATTCTAATTCCAGCTCCTCTCCACATTTATTTCGATATTTTCTCTGGTGTACTTCAAGCTTTCATTTTTACCATGTTAACCATGGTGTTTATATCAAGTGCTGGTTAATCATTAATTAATAATATTGAGGAGGAAAAGAAATGGACGGGATGTTATTGGCAAAAGCAATTGTGTTGGGTGCATCGGCTATCGGTGCTGGCGTAGCGATGATTGCTGGGCTTGGGCCTGGTATTGGACAGGGAATTGCTGCAGCCTATGGTGCCCAGGCCGTTGGCCGTCAGCCGGATGCCTCTGACAAGATCACCCAGACTATGCTGTTGGGTCAAGCGGTAGCTGAGACCACAGGTATCTACTCGCTGGTTGTTGCTCTTATCCTGCTGTTTGCTAACCCCCTAATTCGGCTTCTCTCCTAGATGAGTTCATTGTTGGATAAGAGGGGAGCTGTCGGGATAAGGGGTGAGTTTGGTTGATAGAGTTAAGCTGGACCTTTTTTTTCCAGATTGTAAACATATTGATTCTCTATTTGGTCCTGCGGCGATACCTCTACAAGCCTGTCAATGATTTTATTGCCAGGCGTCGAGAGCATACAGAGGGCTTGTTGAAGGAAGCAAACGAATCCTTCGCCAGGGCGAAGCAGCTGCAGGAGCAGGCTGAAGCCCAGTTGAATGAGGCCAGGCGCGAAGCCCAAGCGTTGATCGAACAAGCCGTTGAAACAGGAAAGACCATGGCAGCTGAGATCGCTGAACAGGTCCGGGCTGAAGAAGCGGCCCGCAGAGAGCGGCTGGAGCAGGAAATCGAAGAAGCGAAGAACCTAGCTATTCAGGAGCTGCGGCAGGAAGTAGCCAGCCTTTCAGTTAAAGTTGCTGAGAAGATCTTGGAGCAGAACCTCAGTCCCCAGGCGCATATGCAGCTGATTGAGAGTGTTCTGGAGCGAATGGATGATACCTATGTCAACTAATATAGCGGCAAAGCGATATGCCAACGCATTTTTTCGCTATGTTAAGAAGCACGGCCAGGTGGATGAGGTTTACACCGCTCTCCAGCGGCTTCAAGGGGAACTTGCCATGGAACCCCGCTTGGTTGAATTTCTGAAGCACCCAGGAATTCCCCGGGCAGAGAAAAAGGCGTTTGTAGCTGACCAGCTTGCAGCTTACACCGTGTGGGTGCAGCGGCTGCTGACTTACGTAATTGACCAGGGGCGGGCTGAACTGCTCCCTGCCATCATCCAAGGCTTTATAGATAAGTATAAGGATGAAAAAGGAATTGCAGAAGTTGAGTTGGTCACGGCTACCGACCTGGATGATTCCATGCGGAACAAGGTGGTCCAGTTCTTGGAGAAGAAGCTGGCCAAGCGGGTGGTAGCTAAGACCGTAGTTGAGCCGCAGATCATAGGTGGATTGGTGATCCGCCATGGAGGTATGGTGTATGACGGCAGTGTCCGCACCATGCTGCAGCAGGTCAAGAGACGTTTGGGCGGAGGCATCGGACTATGAAATTAAGAACCAAAGAAGTTGAGGATGTTCTAGCGTTAGAGTTGGAGGCTTTTGAAAAAGAGCTGGAAGTTGCGGAAACCGGCATCGTCATAGAAGTAGGTGACGGAATCGCCCGGGTTTACGGCCTCCGGAACGTCATGGCCAATGAACTGGTTGATTTTGGCGATGGCGTCACCGGACTAGCCCTGAACCTAGAGGAAGACAGCGTGGGCTGCGTGCTGTTTGGGGGCGATGAAAAAGTTAGAAAAGGCGACACCGCTAAGCGGACGGGTCGAGTAGTCGACGTGCCGGTGGGTGAGGCCCTTTTAGGTAGAGTTGTGGACCCCTTGGGCAGGCCCCTTGACGGGCGGGGCCCCATTGAAACCGACAAGCGGAGGCCCATTGAGATTATTGCCACCGGTGTTGTAAAAAGGCAGCCAGTGAAAGAGCCCCTGCACACTGGGCTTAAGGCAATTGACTCTATGATTCCCATTGGCCGGGGCCAGCGGGAACTGATCATTGGGGATAGGCAGACAGGTAAGACTGCCATTGCCATTGATACCATCATTAATCAAAGGGATACAGATGTTCATTGTATCTACGTGGCCATTGGGCAGAAACAGTCCACGGTGGCACAAATTGTTCGTACATTGGAAGAGTACGGGGCCATGAGCTATACCACTGTTATAGCAGCTACAGCCAGTGATCCGGCGCCCCTGCAGTATATAGCCCCTTATGCAGGGACTGCCATGGGCGAAGAGTTCATGTTTAACGGGAAGCATGCACTGGTGATCTATGATGACCTGTCTAAGCATGCTGTAGCATATCGTACCATGGCTTTGCTGCTCCGCAGACCTCCCGGAAGAGAGGCCTATCCGGGGGACGTATTCTATCTGCACTCTCGCCTCTTGGAAAGGGCTTCCAAACTCAGTGATGACCTAGGCGGAGGATCGCTGACGGCCCTCCCTATTGTTGAAACGCAAGCCGGTGATGTCTCTGCGTACATCCCCACCAATGTGATCAGTATCACCGATGGTCAGATCTATTTGGAGTCCGACCTGTTCTTTGCCGGCCAGCGTCCGGCGGTCAACGCCGGTTTGTCTGTTTCCAGGGTAGGAGGCTCAGCTCAGACTAAGGCTATGAAGAAGGTCGCAGGTCGCCTGCGGCTGGACCTAGCCCAGTACCGGGAGCTGGAGGCCTTTGCCAGGTTCGGCTCAGATTTGGATGAAAGCACCCGGGAACGCCTCCAGCGAGGTCAGCGCCTTTTGGAGGTGCTGAAGCAGGGTCAATATGAGCCCATGCCTATGGAAGAGCAGGTTGTCCAGCTGTATGCAGGGATTAACGGCTTTGTCGACGAGATTGAGCTGCCCCGTGTCGGTGAGTTCGTCGACGGTTTGGTCAGGTATGTCAGGTCCAACCGGCCCGGTATACTGGAAGACATTAAGAAGACACAAGACCTCTCCCGTGAGACGGAAGATGAGCTTCGGACGGTGATCGAGGAGTACACCAAGTCCATCTGGGGAGGCAAATGACGATGAGATCGATGCTGGAAATCCGGCGGCGGATCAGAGGGGTTGAGAGCACCCAGCAGGTTACCCGTGCCATGAAGATGATTGCGCAGTCCCGGCTGCGCAAGGCCCAAGAACGGGCACTGACCAACCGTGCTTTTACCGATGCGGTCTGGGATGCTATCCAAGAGATCGGCAGCCATCAGGTGAGCAGCCGCTTTTGGTATCCTTCGCAAGGAGCCAAGCCTTGTTATATTGTTATCGGGGCAGACAAGGGATTGTCAGGCCCCTACAATTCCAATATATTGCGCAGTTTTCTTGACTCCCACCAGTCGTCACAGGGGATAAATGTCATCGTCGGCCGAAGGCTGGAGAGCCAGCTGCGGTTTCGGGGAATCTCGGTGGACTACTATGAGGAAAGCGGCGATATGCCTGCCCTCGATCAGGCGGTGAGATTAGCCGACTTTGTACTGCCCTTATATGAACAGGGTGAGGTGGGTGCTGTCACCCTGATCTACACCAAGTTCATCAATGTTCTCAAGCGGGAAGTTCAGACTGTGAAACTGCTGCCCCTCGATGAACTGAGGCAGAGTAAGGCCAGGCAGGACTTGCTTTGGGAACCATCGGAAGAAGCAGTTTTTGCCAGCCTCGTTCATCATTACGTCACATCCCTGATCTACAACGGCCTGTTGGAGGGTAAGGCCAGCGAACTGGCGGCCCGCATGGTAGCCATGGATGCTGCCACTGAGAATGCAGAGGAAATGATCAAGGAGTTGACTCAGCAGTACAACCAGGCACGGCAGGCTAGCATCACTCAGGAGATCTCGGAAATCGTAGGCGGTGCCGAGGCGCTGCGCTAGGGAGGAAGCACAATGGATACCCGTGGGAAGATATCGCAAATTATAGGGCCTGTGGTGGATGTGGAGTTTGAAGAAGGGCATCTTCCTCGACTGCACAACGCTCTGAGGGTCACCGATACAGGCCTTGTTATGGAAGTGTTACAGCATTTGGGTAATAACACGGCCCGCTGTGTGGCTATGTCCACTACCGATGGTCTGGTTAGGGGTATGGAGGTAGAGGATACCGGAGGCCCTATTACGGTACCGGTAGGGGAGTCTACACTGGGCCGCATCTTCAACGTGTTGGGAGAGCCCATCGACGAACAGGGAGAAGTCAAGGCAGAGCAGAAAATGCCTATCCATAGACCGGCCCCGCCTCTTGTAGAGCAGAGTACCGATGTGGAAATCCTGGAAACAGGGATTAAGGTTATTGACCTTCTGGCTCCCTATTCCAAGGGCGGTAAGGTAGGTCTTTTCGGTGGAGCCGGTGTCGGCAAAACTGTCTTGATTATGGAGCTCATCCGCAATATAGCTACAGAGCACGGCGGCGTTTCTGTGTTTTGCGGTGTCGGTGAGCGTACCCGGGAGGGTAACGAGCTTTGGCTTGAGATGACCGAATCCGGTGTTCTCGACAAAACAGCTCTCGTGTTTGGACAGATGAATGAACCGCCGGGAGCCCGGTTGAGGGTAGGCTTGACGGGCTTGACTATGGCAGAGTATTTTCGTGACGTAGCCGGGCAGGACGTACTTTTGTTTATCGATAACATCTTCCGGTTCATTCAGGCAGGCTCTGAGGTATCTGCTCTAATGGGCCGCATGCCTTCAGCTGTTGGTTATCAGCCGACCCTGGCCAACGAAGTCGGGGCTCTGCAGGAGAGGATCACATCAACCAAGAAGGGTTCCATCACATCGATTCAGGCTATCTACGTTCCCGCAGATGACTATACTGATCCGGCCCCTGCGAC
>JAAYGR010000210.1 GCA_012727675.1 Bacillota bacterium | reverse complement strand
GCTGTCAATGCATGTTTGATGGTACAAATAGGCATTATAATCAAGACATGGTTTGAGCCAAAACTGGAGGTGTTGGATCTCTATGGCCAGGTATACTGGACCTGTTTGCCGGTTGTGTCGGCGGGAGGGCGAGAAGCTCTTTCTTAAGGGCGACCGGTGTTATACAGAAAAATGTGCCGTAGATAGGCGGACTTACCCGCCCGGACAGCACGGGCAGGGACGCCGCAAGGAATCCGAGTATGGACTGCACTTGCGGGAAAAGCAGAAGGTACGCCGTATTTACGGAGTCTTGGAGCGTCAGTTTGAGCGGTATTATGACCGGGCTGCCCGGCAAAAGGGTATTACCGGTGAGAACCTGCTGCAGCTTTTGGAAATGCGGCTGGACAATATTGTGTATCGCATGGGCTTAGGTGCTTCCCGTGCTCAGGCGCGGCAGCTGGTCCTCCACGGTCACATCGCGGTCAACGGCAAGAAGGTGGATATCCCATCCTATGAAGTACAGCCGGGCGATGTAATCAGTGTTCGGGAGAACAGCAGGAACTTGCAGCTGATCAAGGACAACGTCGAAGCAGCAGCCGGCAGGACAATGCCGGAGTGGATGGAAGTCAATCTGGAACAAATGGAAGGCAAAATCCTTGCAGTACCCACCCGGGATCAGATCGATATCTCGGTACAGGAGCACTTGATTGTCGAGTTCTATTCCCAGTAATGCCATTAAGGGAAGTGCTGGCCCGCAACCGGCTGCTGTATGCCGCCGGGGGATTGGGGCCTGGATGGGAAGTCCACCAAGCGGGCAGTGCTTGTATCCACAGTCGCTGCCATCAGCTTGGCTTCGGGTGGAAACGATATTGGCCAGCCAGGGATGGCTGGGAATGCCTGCAAGTCTGGCTGCCTTGTGTCGTTAAGGAGGGTTTTGCAGATGCTCGAGATAGAGAAGCCCAAAATCGAATGTGTCGAATCCGGCGATTTCTACGGGAAATATGTGGTAGAGCCGTTGGAGAGAGGGTATGGGATTACCCTAGGGAACTCACTCCGCCGGGTGCTGCTGTCATCCCTGCCGGGAGCGGCAGTTGTTTCGGTTAGGATCGATGGCGTATTGCACGAGTTCTCCAGCGTGGAAGGGGTAGTGGAGGATACCACCGATATAGTGCTCAACCTCAAGGAGTTGGTAGTGAAGCTCCACACAGATGAGCCGGTCACTGTGAGGATCGAGGCTGAGGGCGAAGGGGAAGTTTTGGCCGGCGATATCATTCACGGCCCCGATGTTGAGATCATTAATCCTGATCTGCACATTGCCACTCTGGATACCAACGGCCGCCTGAACATGGAAATGGTGCTGAAAAAGGGCCGGGGATATGTCCCAGCTGACCGCAACAAGAACCCGGATGATCCCATCGGTGTAATACCGGTGGACTCCATTTTCACACCTGTCAGACGTGTCAACTACACGATAGAGGACACCCGAGTAGGGCAGATTACTGACTATGACCGCCTGATCTTGGAAGTTTGGACAGATGGCAGTATTAAGGCAGATGAAGCCGTAACGCTGGCGGCAAGAATTCTTACCGAACATCTGCGGCTTTTCCTCGAACTGAGCGACACAGGGGATGAGCTAGAGATCATGGTGGAAAAGGAAGAGGAAGAAAAGGACCGTATACTGGAGATGCCCATCGAAGAACTTGACCTATCGGTCCGGTCCTATAACTGCCTGAAGCGGGCAGGAGTTAACACTGTGGAGGAACTTACTCGCAAGACTGAGGAAGATATGTTGAAGGTGAGAAACCTCGGTAAGAAGTCCCTCCAAGAGGTGAAAGACAAGCTGGCAGAAATGGGACTATCTCTGCGGCAGCCGGATGAATAAAGCTGGGTGTTAGGTTGTGATGGGAAGGAGGGTTTCAGCATGAGACAAGCCAGATTTGGTCGGGATGCCGGCCACAGGAAAGCCCTACTGCGCAATCTGGTCAGCTCTTTGCTGCTGGAAGAGCGGATTCAGACCACCGATACTAAAGCAAAGGCGGTAAAGGCCTTAGCAGATAAGATGATCACCCTGGGGAAACGGGGAGATTTGCACGCCCGACGCCAGGCTGCGGCTTTCTTGGGGCGGCCAGAAGCTGTGGCCAAGCTCTTTAACGATATTGCTCCACGATATACTGGGCGGAACGGTGGTTACACCCGAGTTGTTAAGGTTGGACCTCGCCGGGGAGATGCGGCCCCGATGAGTATCGTAGAGCTGGTCTAATAGCGGTATTTTACCTTTGAAATTTGGTCTTTAAGGCCGGCTGATTACCTTTGGAAGTTTAGAACTGGCAAACGGGGTTGAGGATTACGCTGTTTGGGGTATATAGTTTGGTAAGTGGCGCAGCAGAGTCGCAGAGGTTTGTTCCTCTGCGTCACTTTTTGCAGAGTCTTTTTGAAGGCCGAAGAGATTGGCGGTGCTGGGCTGGGGGAGATCGATGATGGGAAACAAAGACAGCTTTATTACAGTAGACAAAGTCAGTTTCTCCTACACCGGGGAGTCCGGAGCAGCAGAAGGGACGGCTCTGGATCAGGTGAGCCTAAATATTGCCGCCGGGGAGTTTGTCGCTATTGTAGGCCACAACGGATCCGGCAAGTCAACGCTTGCTAAACATCTCAACGGCTTGTTGTTACCAACCAGCGGCGACGTTTGGGTGGCAGGGATGAATACCAAGGATGAGCAGCATCGCTGGGACATCAGACAGACAGTGGGCATGGTATTTCAGAACCCAGATAACCAAATCGTCGCCGCTACCGTGGAAGAAGACGTCGCCTTTGGTCCAGAAAATCTCGGTTTGCCTACGGAGCTAATTCGCAGCCGGGTCGATGAAGCCTTGGCTGTTGTCGGGATGTCGGAGTATGCAGAGGCGCCGCCCCACAGCCTGTCAGGGGGACAGAAGCAGCGGGTGGCCATTGCCGGCGTCATTGCTATGCGCCCCCGCTGCCTGGTCTTGGATGAACCCACCGCCATGTTGGACCCAGTGGGCCGCCGGGAAGTTATGGAGACCATCTCCCGGCTGAACGAAGAAGAAGGTATCACCGTTGTTCTGATCACCCACTTCATGGATGAAGCGGTGAAGGCCCACCGGGTAGTAGTGATGGACGAAGGTAAGATTGTTCAGGAAGGGCAGCCGGCTGCGGTGTTTCAGGAAATTGACCTACTGAGGGAGCTGCGGTTAGATGTCCCTCCAGTGATCGAGCTGGCTTCCCGTCTGCGGGCAAAGTCTCTTGCCCTGCCGGAAGCGATCCTAACAGTAGATGAGATGGTGACAGCGCTATGTCAATTGAGATCAGAGGTCTGACCCATACATATAATCCCGGCACCCCCCTAGCCAGGACGGCCATTAAAAACATCAATCTGACCATCGAAGACGGGGAGACACTAGCCATTATTGGACATACAGGCTCCGGCAAGTCCACCTTGGTTCAGCATCTTAACGGGCTGCTAAAGCCCACCTCCGGCACCATAAAGGTTGATGGTGTTGACATCACCCAGAAAGGTGTAGACCTGCGCAGCATCCGCTGGAAAGTAGGACTGGTTTTCCAATACCCAGAGCATCAGTTGTTTGAAGAAACAGTCTGGGATGATGTTGCCTTTGGTCCCCGGAATATGGGTCTTTCCGATGAGGAAGTTCGCTCCCGGGTGGAACGGGCCCTGGCTGCGGTGGATATTGACACGGCCCTGGCGGAGCGCTCCCCCTTTGAGCTTAGCGGCGGCGAGAAGCGGCGGGTGGCCATAGCAGGGGTCTTGGCTATGGAACCTTCGGTACTGGTTCTAGATGAACCTACAGCTGGTCTGGACCCACGGGGTCGTCAGGATATGCTGCGCCAGATTCAGCGCCTGCAGGCAGAACGTGACCTGACTGTGGTGTTTGTTTCCCATAACATGGCGGAGGTTGCAACCTTGGCCGACCGCTTAGTGGTCATGGAGCGGGGAGAGATTGTGATGGAGGGCCCGCCCAAGACCATCTTTGCCCAAGGAGAGCAGCTGGAGCGTATTGGTCTGGGAGTTCCTGAGATGACGGCTCTTATGGCAAAGCTCCGGGAGAAGGGCTGGGATGTGCCGGACAGCGTGTTGACAGTAGATGAGGCCGAGGAAGCTATTATGGCGGTTCTCAGGCGGGAAGCGAGGGTTGGTACCGGTGGCGACCTTTAGGCATATCACTATTGGCCAGTATATCCCTGGTGAATCTCTACTCCACAGGCTAGATCCCCGCACCAAGATTTTGGTCACCCTGCTCTTGGTGGTGGGTCTGTTTTTCATCGATACTTACTTGGGCTACGGCCTGGCTGCTTTATATATCGCCTTGGCCATCTTCCGCTCAGGGATACCGCCTCGCTTTCTATTTCGCGGGCTGAGGCCGGTTATCATCATTATTCTTTTGACCTTTATGCTGAACTCCTTCATGACAGAGGGGGAAATCCTTTGGCAGTGGGGTTTTTTGACTCTAACCAAGGAAGGGCTGTCTAAGGGCGGAATGCTGGCAATTCGGCTCATCCTGCTCATTGTAGGAACATCCATCTTGACCTTGACCACATCGCCCTTGGCTTTGACCGATGGATTGGAAAGCCTCCTGCGGCCTGGAAAGCGGATAGGGATCCCTGCCCATGAGCTGGCCATGATGATGACCATTGCACTGCGCTTTATACCAACACTGCTGGAGGAGACGGAGAAAATCATGAAGGCGCAGATGGCCAGGGGCGCTGACTTCGAATCAGGAAATCTGCTGCAGCGGGCAAGGAGCCTTTTACCCCTATTGGTGCCTTTGTTTGTCAGCGCATTTCGCCGTGCTGATGACTTGGCAGTTGCCATGGAAGCAAGATGCTACCGGGGCGGGGAGGGCCGAACCAAGCTAAAACAGCTTGCCTTCCACACTACGGATTTTCTAGTTCTCGTCGGCAGCAGCTTCTTTGTTCTGTGGCTGGCTTTTTCCATGTAGGCAGTTTCTGGTCTGGCCCAGCTAAAACGGGCAATCAGCTGGCGACTGCGATTAGATAGTATTCCGGGGCGAGGTGACAAAGAGCAGATGGGTGGTGAGATGCGGAACATCCGGCTGGTTTTGGAATATGACGGCACAGGTTATCACGGGTTTCAGGCCCAGGATAGTACAGAACTCCCCACAATCCAGGGGGTGCTGGAGGCGGCCATTGAGACTATCTGCCGCGAGCGGCTCCGCATCACCGGTTCCGGTCGGACTGATGCTGGAGTTCATGCCCTGGGCCAGGTGGTTAATTTCCATACAAGGTCTACTGTTCCCACCGAGCGCTTCCCAGCGGCCCTTAACAGCGTACTGCCTAGAGACATCCGGGTAAAAGAAGCAGCCGCGGTACCTTTAGACTTTCACGCCCGGTTCGATGCCGTCTCCAAGACTTATGTTTACATGGTGGATAATCGTCCCCTGCCCAGTGTCTTTCTGCGGAACTATGCTTACCACGTATCCCAGCCCCTAGATGGTGCAGCCATGCGCCGGGCTGCTGAGCTGTTGGTGGGAACCCAGGATTATGCTTCCTTCCGTTCCAGTGGCAGTTCTGCCAAGACTTCGGTGCGAACCGTTTATGAGTTCGATATTCAAGAAAGTGAAGCCCATGACGGCATCATTAAGTTTAAGGTGCGGGCTGACGGCTTTTTGTACAACATGATGCGCAATATGGTCGGCACCTTGCTGGAGGTAGGTCTGGGCAAGTTCTCTGTTGACGATGTAGCCGCTATTCTGGCAGCCAGGGATCGACGCCTAGCAGGTCCAACTGCACCACCCTGCGGACTTTATCTGGTGGAGGTAGAATATCCACCCTATCCATCCTCAAGGTAATAGATCATTTCCTCAAACAGAACCCCGCGAGCTCCATATTAGGATGTCTAAAAAATCTATCCCCTTTTTGAGAAAAAACACGAAATTTTGTAAGAATAAGCCTGTATGATATGATTGGTGATTGGCAACACACATGATGCGTCTCTTCGTTGGCCTAAATTGGCTTAACTGTAGGGGAGGAACTTGGCTGTGTTTAGAGGTCAAAGCCAAGAGAGGGTCCTAAACATCACAACCCTGGGCCGGTTTCGGGTCACACTAGGAGATCAAGTTCTTTCCGAAGATACCAGCAGAGCATCCCGGGTCTGGCAGCTGTTTAAGTACCTGGTCACTAACCGGGAGCGGGATATTCCCACCGACACCATTATTGCCAACCTCTGGCCTGAAGGATGGCCGAAGAATGCTGAGCGGGCCTTGCGTAATTTGGTCTACCGCCTCAGGCAATCCTTAGGATCCATTGAGGATCCTCCGCATAGCTACATAACGCTGTCCCGGGGAATGTATAGATTCAACACAAAGGCCCTGTATTGGCTGGATATAGAGGAATTTGAACAGCGGTTTGCCGAGTTGAAAGCGATGACCCTGTCCCAGGCCGTTGGGCAGGTGAGGAAATATCAAGAATGTCTCAATTTATACCAGGAAGAGTATCTACCGGAAGAGCTCCATGCCGACTGGGTGGTACCGGTACGAAACTACTACCGGCGGCTCTATCTCGAAACCTTCTCGGATTACATTAAGGTTTTAAACGTCATCAATGATCTTCCGGCCATCTGTGCAGCTTGTGAGCAGGCTCTGTTGGTTGAGCCTCTAGAGGAGGCTGTTCATATCCAGTTCATTGATTACTTGCTCCAGACGGGGAAGACCAATGATGCCTTGGCCCATTACAGCTATGCTTCATCTATGCTTTACCGGGAAATGGGAATCAAGCCTTCGCCGGAGATGATCATGGCGTACCGCCGTTCCTGACCCTCTCTGTCAACTACCGCACCTAGCTTACCGGCTAACGCTTCCGCAAGACGCTTATGGGCCTTACGACCTGCTCTTCGGTGCCGGCGAGGGGCCGGTTCAGGTTCCAATTATTCCACCAACCGATAAACTCAAACCCCTGCTGGTCGGTGATCAGGAGAAACTCCTGGGGGTAGATTGCCCGCCGGATGCTGTCTTGCTGGAGATGGCGAACCTGGCCTCTGTCATTTACCAGCAGCGTGATTCTCTCCCGGAAGGTCTGGTCAATGTAGTTGATGAGCTCAGTTGAGTGACTGACCTCAACGATAATCCCATCTCTTTCCATGATCCAGCTGTCGGTGGTGTCCGCCAGCCAGCTGAAATCGACACACCAGTCCAAGAAGTAGAGGCCTCCAGGGTTTAAAGCTCGGTTGACTGAAGCAAAATGAGAAATGAGTTCACTGGTATTTTTGACGTATAGGGAACCAAGCATTATGAAGGCGAAATCCACCGGCGTATCCAGCTGGAAGTCGTTCATATTCTGCCTGTAAAGCTCAATAGATTGTCCCAGCTGTTGGGCTTTTTCTCGGGAGTACTGCAGCATCTCGGGACTTAGGTCAAGGCCTACGTAGGAGTAGCCCCGCTGCAGCAGCTCTAGCATGTGGGGGCTGTTGCCGCATCCCAGTTCTAATACTCTCTTAACCGGGATGGGGGAATAGCGGCGAATTACCTCCTGCATGACTTGGACTTCCTTGGGTATATCCCGGTAGGAGAAAGCGATTTCATAGTAGAATGGATTAGCGTACAAGCTGTCCATGGTGATGCACTTCCTTTCATGCGGCTGGGCTGGAGCTTCATGATCAATTGCAATTTCCAGGGGGATTAAAACCTCCAGCTGCTTAGCCGATGCCGAGCCGTCGAGGGCTACTCTGGGTATTATCTATCATGGGAAAGAGTCCTGCAAGGGGCTTCTTTAGCTTTCTCCTTATTCCCTGCAAGAATCCGGCAAATGCTTGACAGCAAAGGAGTGCTGTATTAAAATTGATACGGTAAACTCGGTATGCTGCTGCCGAGTTTTAGCAGTTTATTATTGAGGAAGTTCAAGAGCTAGTTTGCGTATAACCGGTTCT
>JAAYGR010000030.1 GCA_012727675.1 Bacillota bacterium | reverse complement strand
TGCCTGCGGATGAAATCTACATCCTTGGCCTGGGCAGCGGCTATCAGCTCGCTTCTAAAGGCTTCAAACTCGGGGTTCTCGGCTGCTTCGTCGACGGGGTACAGCTTAACATCCTCAGTTCCGCCTAGATCGGGATATTCAACTTCCCCGCTGTCCCTCTCGGTTTCAGGCCCAATTCCTCCATTTTCCTCCCCCACCCGGTTGAAATACGCAGTAGCTGCAACGAAGAAAAGAATCACTATGAGAACAAGTAGATATTTTCTCATCAACGCCAGCCCCCCGGCTGTCCCGTCCAAGGGACAAGCTTCAAGCGGCTTCGCACCTCCTGAAAGTTGCTGCCAAGTCTGACTAAGCTTCAGTATTCCCGGCCCCCAGCGGCAATATGAAAGACAGTGTAGGTAGAAAAACGCCCCCGCAAAATGAAAGCTCACTCGGGCGAAACATACGCAAACACTCCCCCGGACTCAGAGCACTCTGACTGCCCTGGCCCGGGGGAGTGTTTATGAGATGTTCGGGAGATCCGGTTAACTAATGGCCCCGCTTACTATAGGCACCATCCTGTTACCGGCGGCATTCGTTTATCGATACCATCCATGCTCATAGGCTGTGTCGTAGACCGCCAGTACCTTCTCCGGTTCGATTTCCCGGAGGATATTATGGACTGTAGTGAAGACAAAGCCTCCTCCCGGGGCAAAGATTGAGATCATCCTCTTGGTTTCTTCCTGGATCTCCTCAATGGTGCCGTGGGTCAGAACCAGCTGAGTGTCACAGCCGCCGCCCCAGAAGGTCAGGTGTTTGCCAAACTCACGCTTCAGCCGTACTGGATCCATGTCAGCCGCCATGTACTGCACCGGATTGATGATATCAACTCCGGCTTCAATGATATCCGGCAGCAGCTGGTATATACTGCCGCAGGAATGGAGGAAAACATAGCAGTCGCTGTTCTCCTTGATGTACTGGTATATCCGGGTATGGAAGGGTTTAATCATCTCTCGGTACATCTTCGGCGAGATCTGGGGTCCTGTCTGCATACCAAGATCGTCCCCTACTTGAACGATTTGGACATAATCCCGCACCGCCGGCAGCCATTTCTTCAGCTGTTCAATGACGCTGTCGGTCAGCTTATCCATGTAGTACATGGCAAGGTCGGGATCGCCAGCGAGCAGTGTCATGAAATTCTGCCAGCCAAAGTCAAACTGACCCTGCTCAAAGACATTACCGCCGAAGGAAGCGAGAATGGCATAATCAGTTTCGTCATGGAGCCTCTTTGCTTCCCGGCTGATGAATTCAATTTCATCATCACCTATGGTGGGAAACTGGTATTCATCTATATCCCTGTATGTAGCGACATTGGCGAGGGGATGGTACTCGAGGTCAAACCAATGGCCGTCCTTGGGCATCCGGGCGATTATCCTATCTCCGTCCATAATCACCCTGCTGCCGTCGGGCATCAGCACTGGATCGAAGCCGTGGGGAACCAAAACTTCATGGCCGTCGGG
Organism: Bacillota bacterium; assembly: GCA_012727675.1. Lineage (GTDB taxonomy): Bacteria > Bacillota > Limnochordia > DTU087 > DTU087 > DTU087. The sequence continues at coordinate 1,003 of JAAYGR010000030.1, read as the reverse complement.
AGTTGTCCACTCCCGCCATTCGCCAATATCCAAGCCGTAGGTCGGGCGGTAGCGGTGAAGCTGGACCACATCACCATGGAGCCTTTCTAGTACCGGCAGCTCTGGTTCGGCAAGCCACTGCATCAAGTCATACAGCTTGGGTCTGCCTTCGGTAATGCCCAGCTTCTCCCGGAGCTTCATATACGCACTGACAGATATGCCGGTTGACCGCATTGCTCCAAAATCGATGGGGATCCGATCTGGTTCCTCATGGTTTAATGCCATTAGCACTCTTTCTCTTGGTGTTAGACTCATATAAACCCCTCCTATTATCTACTCACCGGCAGTTTGTGAAGCCAAGCCCTGTATGAAATAGGGCCGCAGAGCTGTGAATAAAGGAAATACCGTACCGCTGAATATCAGTGCAAATAATAGGTTGGCCCCCTTCGGTCTAAGGCGGGCAATGGAGAAGCCGGCCAGCAATGCCAGGATGATTTCGTACAACAACGGTCTTCGCCCCTTCTCTCTGAAATTCCTGCATATACCCTAATTGCCCCTCAGCTTGGAGTTTATTGTCTTTCATTAGCCCTTTTGTTACTTTTGCGGCCTGAAAATATTAATGGCGGCAGCTTCTAGCTGCCGCCCCTCCAAGACCTATGCATTATACAGCACAAGCTGTGCTTTAGTATCTAACCTTCACAGGCTTACCTGTAGCCACCGATTCGAAGATAGCTAGAATGACAAGTGATGTGTTAGCTGCGTCATAGATAGATACCAAGAATTCCTCGCCGCTTACTAGACAGTCCACAAAGTGTCGGATACTCTCATATGCGAAACCCTTTGGTTTACCGTGGATGAAATGCCGCACCAATACATCAGGTCTATCGTTCTTATCTTCGGTAAACCGTTCAATCATCTGGTTATTGCTCAAATCCAAGTTGATCATACCCTTTGTCCCTGTGATATTGAACTTGATATCATTGACACAGGGGTGGGTATTGGGCGTGATCCATCCATTTTCCAT
>JAAYGR010000029.1 GCA_012727675.1 Bacillota bacterium | reverse complement strand
GCGTATATCCGGTGATATCCCCTGTGATAGCTGCGTGGGCTGAAGGGATGGATCTCCAGGATGTCCTCAAGAAACATCCTCTAGACCCCGGAGACTTGGTGGCAGTATGCCGACAATCCATCGATTTGCTGCGGCAGATCCTGACAGCCGTACCCCAGCCATCCCTGCGGGAAAAGGTAACTGAAGCTGTCAACAGGCTGGATCGGGGAGTTGTCCGGGTAACAGCTGAGTAACCACGCCAGAGGCGCCCTTGGATACCGGCGGGACTTCTACTCACAAGGCACCCAGTTCTTCGGTGCAGGAATTACCATAACAACTAAGAATTACTCTACCCAAGGCCTTTTTGTTCGGCGGCAGCGAAGATTACAGATATTAATTGATACACCGACTGATGAGGGAGGATTTTCCATGGATGCTGGAATGAGGTTATTGACCATAGATGATGTCCTCAACTTCACACAGCAGGATGTCCGGGATCTCTACAAAGAGTACATGAACCCAGCTCTAGCACAAATGCTGGGCCTGTTGAATTTCGATAAGCGCTTTGTCAGGGCTGCCGGCATGCAGGGCTGGGATAGAGACGGCAATGTTTACCTAGACTTCTTAGGGGCATATGGATCTCTGAACTTGGGGCATAACCCCCCGGCGGTGCAGCAGGGCTTGGAGCAGGCTCAGGAACTGCCTAATCTCCTGCAGGCCAGCCTCAACGGCATGGCTGCCGCCTTAGCCCACAACCTAGCCCAAGTGACCCCGGGGAATCTTCAGAGGACCTTCTTCTGCAACAGCGGGGCAGAAGCCGTTGAAGGCGCCCTAAAGATGGCTAGAATTGCCACAGGCAGACAAAGGATTATTTACTGTGAAGGGGCCTTCCACGGGAAGACCATGGGAGCTCTATCGGTAACAGGGCGCAGTAAGTATCAGCAGCCATTTGCCCCCCTGATCCCAGAATGCAAAGCGATTCCCTACGGTGATGTAGTAGCTTTAGAAAACGAATTGGCCCGTGGCGATGCCGCAGCTTTTATCGTGGAACCTATCCAGGGCGAAGGCGGCGTCATCGTTCCCCCAGAGGGTTACTTGGCCAAGGCAAGAGAAATATGCTCCCGCTACGGCACATTGCTGATAGTGGATGAAATCCAAACAGGTTTCGGCCGTACCGGCAAACTCTTCGCTTGTGAGCATGAGAACGTCACTCCCGACATTCTCTGTCTGGCCAAATCCTTAGGCGGCGGTATTATGCCTATAGGCGCCACCGTTACCACACCTGAGGTCTGGGACAAAGCCTACGGTTCCATGGAGAAGGCTTTACTCCACACATCTACCTTCGGAGGCAACACCCGGGCAGTGACAGCAGGTATCGCAGCTATCAATGCAATTGTGGAACAAGACCTCCCTCGGCAGGCTGAAGAGCAGGGTCGGTATTTCATCGCAAGATTAAAGGAACTTCAGGAGAAGCACAGCCTAATTACCGATGTGCGGGGCCGGGGCCTGCTCATCGGCCTTGAATTTGCCAAGCCTAAGGGTTTAGTCGACCGGCTCACCGGAGGGGCCGTCAGCAAGTTCTCCGAAGAATACCTGGGCGCGATGGTGGCCGGTGAACTCTTAAACCGGTATCACATCATTACTGCATATACGCTGAATAATCCCAATGTAATTCGCCTGGAGCCGCCCCTCATCGTCACCCGGGAGCAGATAGATCAGGTGCTGGAAGCTCTAGACGACATCTTTACCCGCAACCGAAGCCACATTCAGATGGCCCTAACCAGCACCAAGGCAGTAGTCAGCAACCTCTTCGGCAAGAAGTAGGCCTAATCACAAAAGAAGGATAGTCAAAATAGCTCACAGACCGTTCACCATCAAGACGGCTGTGAGCTATTTTCTTGAAAATCTTAGGGTTGGCGGAAAGAGATCGACCTAGAAGTCCCGACCTACATTCTCAGACCAGAGGTTGAGAAAGCCCATCAACTCATTGAGCTTGGGACTTCGCATATTACGCACATAAAAGCCCGAGGTTCCCGTTCCGGTAATCAGGCACTGCTGAGGAGACAATCCCAGGAGCTGCCCTAGGCAAAAGCCGGCATTGAAGTTATCCCCCGCGCCAGTGGTAAGCTTGGGATCGGAGGTATAGGGACCGTCTACATGGTAATACTGACCATCGACAACGGTACCTGCTTCAGTCACTGGATGTACAACCACGCAGTAGATATCCAGTTTCTCTGCTATAGCCCTGGTGATTTCCTCCAGGCTCACGTTTTCCGGTTTATCGCTCAGGGTGAGTCCCAGCACATCGGCGATTTCGGAAGCTTCTTTCCGGTTCAAGCCCAAAATCACCCGACAGTGCTCTTCAAAGCGCTGGATTAATTCCATGGCTTTGGCGATGTCTTCTTTATTGCGTTTTTCGGGATCGCACAAATCGAAAAAGGCCAATGGTTTTTCGGTATTCCCTAGCTTTGGAAGAACTTCACTCAGCATCTTCTCCCAGATCTCACTCATATATGGGATCATCGTCCAGTTCAGCATACTGATCAGCTGACTGCGGGACAGGATCTCCACCATCTTATCCAGGGGAAGTTTGGCCAGTATGTTTTCCCAGTTGACTTCCTTTAGGATTTCAATTTTGCCCAACATGAGCTTGCCATCGGTAAACTCCAAAGCATCAGTATGTCCCGGTTCACAAATTGAGTAAGTCTCACACGCATCGGCCAGTTCCCTAAACACTTGGTGTATGTCCGGGTTACCGAGACATCCGACATAGGTCACTTGGGTTCCGAAGCCTACCAAGGCATTGGCCATGATGGGACCGTTGCCGCCAAGCTTAACTTGCTTAGGCACCAGTTCTATATTGGTGCTAAGTCCCGCTGCCCGCCCAATTCTCTCGGCCAGCTGAGCAATGGTCTCCAACCTGGTATAGGACTCAAAATCAATCCTCTTATCGACAACGTGGATGATTTCATCGACAAAACCATCGAGTCCCACGAAGCAGCGAAGTTCTTCCGGCTTTGTCTCAATCACTCTAAGAGCCTGTAAAGTCCCTTGAATTAATTCCTTGGCTTGCTGAGCCATGCATCTAACCCCCCGCATCTTACATAGTGCTTTTCAATCCTGCTGCCGCTGCCATCCATAGGCACGGCACTGCAATTCCCTAGCTAAATCTAGAATATCCGCAAGCTCCGCCGGAAAAAGGCTTTGAAGTCAGCGGCATGGGCCATGGCTGCCTGCATCTCAAGCCGGGCCTTGCCCCGGGTCCGGAGCCGCATTCTTACTTCGTGATCATCTAATTCAACTCCTACACCTTCTACTGCTCCGCTTTTTCCAAGGTCGAAGCTCTTGGCTAAACGCAGCACCAAAGACAGGAGCATAATCCGTCGAAAATCTTCCTGTTCTAGAGGTCCTGCAGGCACAGTGTAATTCATTACCCCCTGCAGAAAGTAGCGTTCATGGGAGGCTGCCACAAAGGCACAGGTTGCCAGCTCCCGGTGGGTTAGACCATTGAGCCGGGCATTGAGCATCATGTAAAAGGTGTGCACATAGCGGTTTTCGTGATCAACGACAATACCGATATCGTGGAGGAGAGCAGCGACAATCAGCAGCCGCCGTTCATAGGTGTTCATCCCATGCAGCGGCCGCAGTTGATCGTACAAGGATAAGGCCAAATTGTTCACATGCCGATAGTGGGCACTCTCGATATTGTAATACTGGATCAGATTTTCAACGGAATGCATCAAGGGGCTGAGGAGGATGGGATCCCGTGTATGTCTAGATAGATATCGGTAAAGCAGGCCATCCCGCAGTCCGCTCCTGCTGGTCACAACCCGGCTGCTGCCTGAAACCTGAAGAAGCTGCTTGATTACAGCTATACCTGGGACTATCACATCAGCCCTTTCCCTAGACATGCCGGCAATCCGCCAGCGGCTCTGCAAATCTAGTCGAGACAGCCAGCGGTAAATATCCTCCACAGACTCCGGCAAGAGCTCATAGCCGTGGCTGATGTCCGGCTTGTAATCTCTGCGGCGCCGATCGATTCGAGCCAGGGTCCGGGCGCTTCCTCCTAGAGCCACTACTGTCCCGTATTGGGACAGCCAAGGGAGTTTGGTTAGTTGTTCGGTAAGAAAGTCTTCCAGTTCAACCAACGAGTCGGGCTTTATCTGGTCTCTGACTGAAAAATCGTTGGCCAAAGTTACTGAGCCGAGGGGCAGAGCTGCCCAATTCTCTTTCAAGCGGTTCCTATAACCCACGAGTTTGGTACTGCCGCCTCCAACGTCGATGATCAGACCTGTCTCGGGAGCGGCGGTATTTACAACCCCTACATAGTCCAAGTCTGCTTCCTCTTCCCCGGTCAGTACCCTCACTTCAATCCCTGTTTCCCTGTGCAGTCGGGCCAGGAACTCGTCACGGTTAGGCGCACGTCTCACTGCAGCGGTGGCTACGGCGATGATGGTGTCAACACCCCGTACTTCACACAATCTGGCAAAGAGGGCCAGAGTCTCCACCGCATGCTCCTGGGCTTTGGGATGCAGCGAACCGTCGGGAGCAATGTTTTCCACCAATCGGACGGTTTCCTTGACGTTTTCTATCTGATGGTATCCACCCTCAGGGCCGATGTCTATCATAACCAGCCGCACCGAGTTGGAACCAACATCAATGATGGCTATTCGCTCCATATAACTAACCTCTTCACCGCTTCGCTTTGACTACCGGCTGCTGCAGGCAGCCTGCCAGTCGACATGTTTGTTTAGCAGTGCTACCAGCTTCTCCAGATACTGCTGATCTAGTTGGGAGAAACGGCCTTCATAAGGAGAATCTAAATCCAAGACTCCCCATACGTTAGCATCGTGGATGATCGGCACCACAATCTCTGAACGGGAAGCGGGATCACAGGCAATGTGACCAGGGAACTGGTGTACATCAGGCACCACGATGGTCGCCCGCCGCTGGGCTGCCGTACCGCATACACCCCGTCCCCAAGGGATGCGGACACAGGCAGGCTTACCTTGAAAGGGACCCAGCACCAGTTCGCCGCGTTTGGTGAGATAAAATCCGGCCCAGTTTAGATCCGGTAATGTTGAGTAGACTAAGGCAGCAGCGTTGGCAAGATTAGCTAACCAATCAGTTTCCGGCGACAGCAGTGCCTCCGCCTCTCTCAGCAGATTCTCATATACGGCTTGGGCCTGCGGCCCCCTCCATGTTTCCTTGGTGGACATATCAGCAACTCACCCCTGTTTCCGGGCCCATGGGAAAATCCTAAAACGGGGCTTCCCTCGCTCCTTTTTCTTTCTAATCCTGCGGACTAGAATCTCAATGTTACTGGCCACAACTTCTGCTAATCGGGCCTGTTCATTAGCGTTCTCTGTTGTGTGCTCGATATCCTCTAGGAGCCGCTGATTCATGTCTACTAGCTGCTGCATGCTGGCAGAGATTTCCTGTAGTTGGGCATTGATCTGCAGCATAGCTGCCATGGCTTCTTCATAGCTGGTATTGGCATCAGAGGCTTCCTCTTCTTGGGTTGAAGCCACTTCTGTTACGCCCTCCATCAAGTTCTTAATCTGGGTAAAGGAAACTAGTATCTCCCTCAAAACCTCAGCAACCCGATGGGCCATGTTCTGCACCTGTTCTGTACCGGCTGCGGTAGACTCAATGAAGGAGCTGATCTCATTAGCTGCCCCTTGGATGCTCTCTGTTACGGCACGGATCTCATCGGCTGCTTTCTTGCTGTCATCAGCTAAGGACTTGATCTCCGTTGCAACAACCTGGAAGCCCCGGCCGGCATCTCCGGCACGAGCCGCCTCTATGCTGGCATTGAAGCTTAAGAGCTGGGTCTGTTTGGCGATCTCTGCTATTCTCGACGTCATTTGATTCACTTGGCTCATGGCTTCCTGAAAAGCAGTAGCCTTTTCACCTGCTGTCCGGGCGCTCTCAGCATTGGCAGTGGCAAGGCTCACAGTATCAGCAACAGTGGTATTGCTTTCCTGGATATCCTTTTCCAGTTTTTCGATCATGCTGTATGTACCTCTAGCAGACTCAAGGGTCTGTTGGGAGCTCTTGGCAAGACCGCTGATCACGACATTGACTCTCTCAAGGTTTTCTGAGGCAACCCGAGAGCTGCGGGAGGACACTTCATCAATTACAGCCTCGGCTTGGGTGACAGCAGCAGCCACCTCGTTGGCCCGCTCCTTCATGGCATTTGCTGTCTCCATTGATGCCACAGCCCGCCCGGCGGCATTGTCGGAAGTGGCCGAGATGACCTTATACACCCTCTTTACTCCCCTGGTCATGAACAGCCCTAAGATGGCAACCAAAACCACAGCTGCCCCCCCTACGATGGCCAGCATCTTGTAGGTTTCCTGCACTGAAGCATCGGCCTCGGCAACCACACTCTTTACTTCAGTCCAGAGCTGTAAGTTGAGGTCTGAACTTAGATTTGCCACCCGGTCCAAATAAGCTGGCAAGAGAGACAGCGCGTCTGCCAGCTCTTCTTGATCGGCTATCTCCCCGATCCCAGCCATCTGCTGATCCACTAAGGCATAGGCTTCTTCTATCTCCTCAACAACCACGTGATACTCTTCGTACTCTCCCGCTATTTGACACAACATTTCCACACTGTAGCCCAATCCATTCATGACAGTTGAATGATCACCCAGAAATCCGAATCTGTAGTAGGTCCTGAGGATGCTGTACAAATTGGCCTTGGCCTTTTCAATGTCCGTTGATGTAGAAGAGGCAAACTGCATAATCTGCAGATACTTGTTGCTTAGCTCTTCTATCCCCGTGCGCAGATGGTTTACATTCACCAGTAGCAGGCTTGCAATACCTACGGTGATCACTAAGAAAACAACAATACTCACGCGGACCAGCCACAAGATAGGCCATCCCCGTGCCATCTGCTGCTCTGTTTGGACCCGCTTTTTCTGCTTGCGTCTTCCCAGTCGAAACGGCAGTCTTGGCAATTGCATATGATTACTCCTTTCAACGCCTACTGGCACAGAGGGATATTCTCCCAAAACGATTTCTACAAAAAAGAAAGGAAACCTCCAATATCAAATCAAAAATGGGCTTTAAAGCCCATTATTTAGCAGGATAGCTCGAAGTTTCAGCGAATGTAACAAATACGTAACACGGGCTACCAACTGACAAGGATGGGATAGGAATGGAGTTGGGCACCAGGTTCGACATAGTTGCCCATCGGGGGGCCATGGGTTGTGCACCGGAAAACACTCTGGCATCCTTTCAGAAGGCCATCGATATGGGTGCAACCATGATTGAGCTGGACGTCCATTTGACTAAGGATCAGGAAATAGCCGTCATCCATGACAGCGATCTTAGTCGCACCACTACCGGCCGTGGATTGGTCGAGGATATGACCTTGGCCGAGATCCGAGCCTTTGATGCGGGGATTGCCATGGGCGCCGAGTTCCGAGGGGAGAAGGTGCCTACCCTCCAGGAAGTAATAGAGCTTGTTAACCACCAAGCAACTTTGAATATCGAGATCAAGGCAGGTAGAGATCTCTACCCGGGTATAGTAGACAGAATCCTAGAAGTGATTTCTGCGTTCGGAGCAGAGGATGAAATTGTAATTTCCTCCTTTCATAAGGCATACCTTCGGGAGGTAAGGCAAAAGGCTCAGAACTTGGAGGTGGCTGTGCTGTTTGAGAAACCAGCCCCGGGCATTTTCGACGAAGCTGTCCGAGAAAAGTGGCAAGGTCTGCATCCTTGGTATAGATTGATAGATAAGGAGTTCGTGGACCATGCATGTCGGTGGGGCCTATCGGTCCGGGCATGGACTGTCAACAGGGCATCTGAGATGAAGGACCTGCTTCAATGGGGAGTTAACGGCATCATCACCAACTTTCCCGATCTGCTCAGTTCGGTTGCTGCCGGCTTTCATGATGAGTTCTGATCCTTCCAACATTAGCCTGAGGCTTCAAAAAGGCGCTGCGGCTTGAGTTTTCTGGAGTTTTCGTGTATACTTTTTCCCCAGCCATTTGGCGCTCCACCAAGAAGCCAGGGCCGATCCGATATTTACAGATTTATCAGTGCCAAGTACATACCCTCAATCCTTTAGTGAAAGGCCTGATGCTGCATGATGCGAGAAATCTACATGCTGCTCGGCGGTCTGATGGCTTGGGTGAGCCTGGTATGGCTGCGGATACTGGATTATCCTTCCAGCCCCCAGGCAAAGGACACCCGGTCCTGGCGGCTTCGCCGGCTAGCCGGGCGTTTAATCTCCTTTATCGGCATTGCTCTAGCACTATACGGCGCTTGGCAATAGACCTTGTTTACCTATGATTGTCTTTGCATTTTCAGAGCTGCAGCGGTATAATATACGTGCAGTACCTACCGAGGTGCGTAGGGGAGTAGCTCAATTGGCAGAGCACCGGTCTCCAAAACCGGGGGTTGCGGGTTCGATTCCTGTCTCCCCTGCCATACCACCACTATGTGGTAGGTACCTAGAAT
>JAAYGR010000209.1 GCA_012727675.1 Bacillota bacterium | reverse complement strand
GGAAGAGACTGGAGGTGCCCCTGTTTGGTTGAGCATGTTCATATGATCGGCATCGGTGGGACAGGAATGAGTTCCATCGCTACCGTTCTACTGCAAATGGGGTATAAAGTAAGTGGTTCAGACGTCAAAGAATCGGCTGCAGTCAATTCACTGCAGAACGCAGGGGCCGATGTACATATTGGTCATGCTGCTTCCCATGTGGCAGGGGCAGATATAGTGGTCTTTTCATCGGCAATTCCGCAAGACAATCCCGAGATGCAGGAGGCCAAACGCTTGGGTATCCCCCTCCTGCACCGATCGGAGATGCTGGCCCGGATTCTCAATAACCATGACGGCATAGCTGTAGCAGGAGCCCATGGAAAGACCACCATCACCGGGATGATTGCCCAGATTTTCAGCTCTCTGGGGCTGGAGCCCACGGTATTGGCTGGCGGGGAAATGCAGAATCACTGCGTCCACGCCTGCTGGGGCCGGGGCAGGCATGTAGTGGCCGAGGCCGATGAGAGTGACGGTTCGTTTCTGCGCTACTATCCCAAAATCGCTGTCATTACCAGTGTAGAGGCAGATCACCTGGAAAATTTCGGAGGCCGCCTCAGTGAGCTCATCGATACTTACGCTAGCTTCTTGACAAATATCAAGAGCGGCGGCACCCTTGTGATCAGCAGTCAAGCCTACCAGGTGCTGCAGGATAGCATCAGCAAGGCTGATGGACGATTCTCGGTGATTGTCTACGGTTTGGAGGGAGAATCTGCAGGGGATGAGCATCAGTCCGCCCCCATCCGTCAACTAGACTACCGGGCCGGCGATATAGAACTTTCAGGTCCCACCTCGACATTTACCGTCTATAACAAAGACACGCTTCTGGGCCGGGCAAGGCTCATAGTTCCGGGGTCTTATAATGTGGAAAATGCCCTGGCTGCTATCGCAGTGTCCCGGGTGGTGGGATTAGGCTTTGAGCAGATCGTAGAAGCCCTAGAAGGGTTTCACGGGGCCCACCGCCGCTTCGAACGGATAGGGGAAAGTCAAGGTGTTGTCATCTATGATGACTACGCCCATCATCCCACTGAACTTAGGAAGGCCCTTCAGGCAGCCAGGCATTTTGGCCGGCGGGTTGTGGCTATTTTTCAGCCTCAGCGATACAGCCGCACCAAGATTCTTATGGAGGAGTTTGCCCGTTCCTTTCAAGATGCAGATCTGGTGGTCATCACAGATATTTATGCTCCACCGCCGGAAAAACCGCTGCCGGGAGTTTCCGCTGAGCATCTGGCAGATTTGGTGGCGGAGCAAATCGGTCGGGAGCGGGTGCTCTATGTGGGAGATAAGGAACTGATTCCCGATGTACTGCTTCCTCATTTAGGTTACAACGATCTTGTCTTGACAATGGGAGCAGGAGATGTATGGCAGGTGGGTCCGGAGCTGTTGGAGCGCCTTCAGGAAAAGAAGGTAAAGAAACTGCAGCAGTCTTGAAATGAAACCAGAACATATGTTAGCCTAGTAAGTGGGGTGGGGATGGACCATGAGGGTTGAGCTGTTTTTGCGGGAGCTACTAAATAGCAGGGACTATCGGGGTCAGGCGGCGGCAGTGCGGTGTCTCCCTGCCAGGGAGGCTGTTTACGGCCAGCCCCAACGACCGTTGGCTCCAGAACTGGCCGCAGCCCTAGAAGAGATGGGGATCAAACAGCTCTATTCCCACCAGGCACGGGCCATCGATTCGATCAGGGATGGGCAGAATGTAGTAATCGTTACTTCAACGGCCAGCGGCAAGACATTATGCTATAATCTCCCGGTGCTGGAAGCGCTGCTGGAGGATCATTCTACTAAGGCCTTATATTTATTTCCCACCAAAGCCCTGGCCCAAGACCAGCTGCAGGGGCTGAACCGCTGGCAGTCACTGGTTCCGTCACTGCCCCTTGCCGCCGGCACTTACGACGGCGATACACCCCGGGACCTGCGGAGGAAGCTCAGGGATCAGGGTAATGTGATCTTGACAAATCCCGATATGCTCCATGCGGCTATTTTGCCCCATCACCCCAATTGGGGGAAGTTTTTTTCTGACCTAAAATTTATTGTTCTCGATGAAATACACACCTATCGGGGAATTTTCGGCAGCAATGTTGCCAATGTTCTGCGGCGCCTGAAGAGAATTTGCCGGCACTATCAGGCAAATCCCCAGTTTATCTGCTGTTCTGCCACCATTGCCAATCCAGTGGAGCTGGCGAGGACCCTTACCGGTCAGGAGCTGACCTTGGTAGATAATGATGGTTCTCCCAAGGGCAAGAAGCACTTTGTACTGTGGAATCCGCCCCTGTTGTCAGATGGGCTTCAGCGGCGGAGTGCCAATGCAGAAGCCAAAGATCTGATGGTCCGCCTGCTGCGGCAGCGGATTCAGACCATTACCTTCACCAGGGCAAGGGTGGTGGCGGAGCTGATTTACCGCTATGTGCGGGAAGAGCTCAGCCGCTTCGGCAGCGGCCTGGCCAACTCCATCAGGGCTTACCGGGGCGGCTATTTGCCAGAGGAGCGGCGGGCCATCGAACGACAGCTGTTTTCTGGAGAACTGCTCGGGGTAAGCTGCACCAACGCCCTGGAGCTGGGGATTGATATCGGCAGCCTTGATGCCTGCCTGATAGTAGGCTTTCCTGGGACCATTGCCAGTGTATGGCAGCAGGCAGGGCGGGCTGGTCGGCACAATGATGACTCCTTGGTGATTCTCATCGGTCACAACAACCCCATTGATCAGTATCTGATGCAGCATCCTCAGTATTTCTTTGAGCAGACACCGGAAACCGCCATCATCGCTCCCGATAACCCCTACATAGTATTGGG
>JAAYGR010000208.1 GCA_012727675.1 Bacillota bacterium | reverse complement strand
GAGAAAATGTAACCATAAGCCAGGCAGTGGTTGTGGGAAGCACTTTGGAGCCGGGCTGCACAGTGGGTCCATATACTTATATCCGCCCGGGATGTCATCTATCTGAAAAGGTTAAGGTAGGAGGATTTTGCGAGATCAAGAATACCACTGTGGGACCTGGAAGCAAGGTGCCCCACTTGACCTATTTGGGAGATACCAGTATCGGAAGTGGAGTCAATATAGGTGCGGGAACCATTACCTGCAACTACGATGGGAAGGACAAACACCGCACTGTCATTGAGGACGGGGCATTTATCGGGAGTAACTGCAACTTGGTGGCACCAATTGAAATCGGAGCAGGTGCTTACGTGGCAGCCGGTTCTACTATAACCGCCGATGTTCCCCCAGGGGCGCTGGGTGTAGCTAGAAATAGACAGCGGAATATTCCAGACTGGGTTGAGCGCCGCAGTGGGAAAAGAAGCTGCCAGGAAGAGGGATAATGATACGATTCTCGAATGATCCGATGGAGGCAGTGAACTCCAAAATGTTGATGGAACAGGAAGTGAGCAGGGTTGTCCATCAGGCACAATTACAAAAAACTAAAGATATTTACAGGAAACGCTAATCCACAATTAGCCCATGATATTGCCCGTTACTTGGGTACAACGGTGGGCCGTTCCGAAGTAAGGCGATTTAGAGATGGAGAAATCAATATCCGCATTGGCGAGACAGTCCGTGGAGCCGATGTGTTTGTTATTCAGCCCACAAGTGCTCCCACCGACACACATCTGGTTGAACTGCTGATCATGATCGATGCTTTTAAGCGTGCTTCAGCCAAAGAGATAGCGGCTGTCATTCCGTACTATGGTTATGCCCGTCAGGACCGTAAGACACAACCCAGGGATCCTATCAGTGCCAAGTTGGTTGCTAATCTTTTAACTGCCGCAGGTGCTGATCGGGTCTTGACCATGGATTTACACGCAGGTCAGATTCAAGGCTTCTTTGACATCCCAGTGGATAATCTGCGGGCAATGCCTATTCTGGCCAACTATTTCCAAGAGAAACAGCTGGAAGATATAGTTGTGGTATCTCCCGATGTGGGTGGAGTCTCCCGGGCCCGGGAATTTGCCAACCGCCTGAACTGCGGCTTGGCCATCGTGGATAAGAGGCGCCCGGAGCCCAACAAGGCAGAGGCTGTCAATGTGATTGGAGATATTGAAGGAAAAACAGCCATAATAGTTGATGACATCATCGATACAGCAGGCAGCATGGTTGAGGCAGTCAGGGTGCTCATCGATCGGGGCGCTAAGGAAGTATATGCCTGCTGCAGCCATCCGGTACTGTCACCGCCGGCCACCGAGCGTCTAGCAGCATCTCCGGTGAAGGAGGTCGTGGTAACCAACAGCATTCCGGTTCCGCCGGAAAAACAGCTGGACAAGATCAAGGTATTGTCTGTGGCGCCTTTGTTTGGTGAAGCCATCAGGAGGATCTTTGAGGAACTGCCGGTAAGCAAGCTCTTTGATTAGCTCCGGCCGGGAACCAATAGGCAGATGAGGGCTATTTGACCAGTATGCTGCCTAGTGGTATAATATTGGGGTCAAAGAAGAGGCTAGAATAGCATACATGTATTGTGCTGATCAATGTGAGGAGGACAAGACTATGCAGCAGTTTCAGTTGGCTGCAGAAGTCCGTCATGAGACGGGTAAAGGAGCCAATAATCGATTGCGTCGGTCAGGATATATTCCTGCAGTTGTCTATGGTGCAGGTAAAGAGAACTTGAGTCTCAAAGTGGAGGAAAGGCTTGTCAGCCGCCTTATCCGGCAGGGTGCAATGAACCGGTTGCTTATCCTTAAAGTAGATGGTGAGGATAGAGCCGTTCTGATGCACGAGGTTCAGGTCCATCCAGTGAGAGGTGCCTTGCAGCACATCGACTTTCTTGAGGTTCGTTTGGATGAGAAAGTAAATGTCACGGTACCGGTCCAGGTAATTGGAGATGCTCCCGGCGTCCTGGAAGGCGGTGTTCTAGCCCAGGCACTGTGGGAGTTGGAAGTATCTTGTCTGCCCACAGAGATTCCTGAAGCTGTAGAGGTTGACGTCTCTGGCCTGGCGATTGGCGATTCGCTTCTGGTCAAGGATGTTCAGGCGCCAGAGGGTGTCGAGATTCTGACCGATCCTGAAGAAGCTGTAGTATCGGTTGTGGCTCCTCAGGCAGCAGTAGAAGGTGAAGAGGCCGCCGAAGGTGCAGACGAGGGTGCTGAAGAAGCTGGTGAAGGGGAAGAAACGTCAGAATAATCCTGCCGCTAACGGCAGGGTTATGCCAGGAGTAGTGTGGGACAAGTCCACAGAGTTTATCCTTTGGTGAAATGCGTGGCGAGTTGCAGGCTGCGCATTTTTACTTTGCTGGACCTTGGTATGTAGGGAGGTAAAGGCCGTACCGATGCGGCCGTGAAGCCATGAAGGCTATAGTTGGGTTAGGAAATCCAGGCGACCGCTATGCCGGTAGCCGTCATAATCTGGGCTTTATGGTAGTAGACAGATTGGCTGCCCGCTGGAAAGTGATGGAATGGCACCGCTGCCACAAGGCACAGGTGACCAAAGTATCGCTGCCGGAAGGGCAGATAATATTGGTCAAACCGCAGACATATATGAACAACAGCGGCACTGCCGTGAGAGGAATTTTGGAAAGCTGCAGAATACCATCAGATGACCTGTTGGTTATTTATGATGACCTGGATCTGGAAGTCGGACAGCTGCGCCTGCGCCGCAAGGGGGGCGCCGGCGGCCATAAGGGAGTCAGTTCGATAATATCCTGTCTGGGAGCAGACGATTTTCACCGCCTGCGGGTGGGAATCGGCAAACCCCCTGCGGGAGTCGAAGTTGTCGATTACGTACTGGGGGATTTTACCGATGAACAGTGGGAGATTATCGAGAAAGTAATTGCCAGTGCTTGTGAAGCTGCCTTTGTTTGGATTAAGGACGGCATCGATGAAGCCATGGCCCATTTCAACGGTCTAGACTTTACAGACGTCTGACCCCATGCATAAACTAAAAGGCCTTGGTCTACCTTAGTATAAGAACTGCTGTTGAGCTGGAAGCGGGGACCGTGTGAATCAGGTTCTCGCTAGGGTCCAAGGGATGCGGTATTAGGTCTTAGGGCCTTTGACCAGCAGGGAGTATATGGTTCAGTAATATGGAATATATGGTTAAGGAACTGGCTGCTGCAGGCATTGCCGCGCTTCTCGCGCTAAAAATTAATCGAGCAATGGTCAATAGGTTTGGCGAAGGAGCAGTGAAGTTCCTAATTCCCATAGGAGAAGAAGGACTTAAGACAGGCTTGGCTCTGTTGTTTGGACTCTCGGTGCCGGTTGTTCATCTCAGCTTCGGTCTTTATGAAGCTGGATATGATTTGCTAGCTAACCCAGGGTCAGGTAGTACCAAACGCTGGACGGCAGCTCTCTTGGCGATAACGGGTCACGGCCTCTTCGGCTGGGTGACCTGGCAGCTGATCAGGCTTAAGGGCAGCATCATTCTAGCCGCTGTGTCGGCGTCTGCGGTGCATGTGGTTTGGAACATAATAGTGCTTATTATCAAGCGGTGATGGAGGGCCAAGAGGCGTTTCCAGATTATTTGTCGCGCTTAGATTTATTTGCCGTGCTTGGGCGGGCTTGAGGTTTTGTAGATTTGTGGGAGGGGACAAATGTGGGTATGCAGGGACTCCTAAGCACCATTACACAATCAGAGGATTTTGCCCAACTGCGTTCGGGATTGCGGCTGGGACTGGCAGAGCAGGCAGTGATTGGTTTGGTTGGTTCCCAGAAAGCCAGCTATATTGCCGGACTCTATGAAGAGGTTAAGGGCAATCTCCAGCTTAAGAAGGGCCCGCTTTTTGTTATTACTTATACCATTTATCGAGCTGAGCAGCTCCATGCAGACCTCATGTCCTTTATACCGCAAGAAGACCTCTTTTTCTTTCCTCCCCAGGAGGTTTACGTATATGAAGAAGTCACCCGCAACCTAGATATCCTTCGGGATCGCCTACTGGGTTACAGGGGGCTCCTTGAAAGAAGCACCCCGATCTTAATTGTGCCTATCCAAGCCTTGGCAGAGAAGTTGATTCCTCCAGAGGTTTTCTTGTCTCAGACCTTTACTGTAAATATGGAAAGTCGGGTTGATTTGGAAGAGCTGTCCGCCAGGCTGGTCAATATGGGGTATCAGCGGGTTGATCTAGTGGATGCTCCCGCCCAGTTCAGTATTAGGGGAGGCATTGTGGACATTTATCCCCTCACCGAAGAACTGCCTGTGAGGGTAGAGCTGTTTGATGACGAAGTTGACTCCATCCGGAGATTCAATCCCGAGACGCAGCGTTCCACCGAAAAAATACCGGGCTTCAAAGTTGTACCGGCCAGTGAATTTATTCTCCCGGAATCGGTGCGGGAAGAGGGTATAGAGACTTTGCGGCAGCAAGGTGATCTACAGGTCAGGCGGTTAGAGCGGGCCGGTAATGCTCAAGGTGCGGTAGAGCTGGAAGAGCGATTGGCAGCCCACTTAGAGAAGTTTGAGGAAAGGGTTGCCTTTGAAGGGATGGAACAGCACAAACCCTATTTCTACACCAACCTAGTTTCATTGCTAGATTATGCTGATTTTGGCTATGTGATCTTTGACGAGCCGGCACGCATCAATGAACATCTCCGGTCATTCCTCAGTGATTTTGAGGAGTCATACAAAGGACTTCTGGAGAAAGGCCGCTTGCTCCCAGGCACTGCCGATAACTACCATGACTGGTCAAGTATTATCAACGGCGCCCGCCGTCATTATCTCTTGTATTTGGCCGCTCTTTCAAAAAGGGCACCAGGGATGAGTCCGCTCCAAACCATCAATGTCCATGCCAGGCCGCCGGATTCCTTCCAGAGCAAGCTAGACCGTTTGGCGGCAAGTCTTCGAGGCTGGCAGCAGGAAGGCTACAGTACGGTCATAGTGGTATCTACAGAAGAGAGGGCTCAGCGGCTGGTTGAAGTCCTGAAGGATTATGACATAGTGAGTATTTTTGTCCCGGAGGTCACCGCAGGGCTTATCTCCGGCAATGTACTGGTTAGCACCGGCAATCTGGAGGCTGGGTTTGAGCTTCCCCGAAGTAGATTGGTAGTCCTTACGGAAAACGAGATTTACGGACGGTCTCGGCGGACCCGGCGCAGCCGCAGCATAGAAGGCGGAGTCCGAATCACGGATTACAGCGCGCTGCGGGAAGGAGACTATGTAGTCCACATCAATCACGGTATCGGTCGCTACCTGGGAATCCAGACCCTGGAAGTGGCCGGTGTCCACAAGGATTATCTGGTGGTGCAGTATGCCGGAGCCGATCGGCTTTAC
The DNA here is from genome assembly GCA_012727675.1 of Bacillota bacterium. GTDB lineage: Bacteria > Bacillota > Limnochordia > DTU087 > DTU087 > DTU087. Next base: position 2,070 of record JAAYGR010000208.1, on the reverse strand, counting down.
GTACCAACAGAGCAGGTGGGTCTTCTGCAGAAGTATGTTGGGTCGGAAGATGGTCCACCCAAGCTGTACAAACTGGGTGGCGGCGAGTGGGCCCGGGTGAAAAAGAGGGTCAAGGAATCTGTCCATGAACTGGCGGAGGGGCTCTTGCAGCTGTATGCCCAGCGGGAAACCATTCAGGGCTTTCAGTTTTCGCCGGATACCGTTTGGCAGGCGGAGTTTGAAGCAGCCTTTCCCTATGAGCCGACACCTGATCAGCTGAAAGCCATTGAAGAGGTGAAGCGGGATATGGAGGCTCCTAAACCCATGGACCGCCTGCTCTGCGGCGATGTAGGTTATGGGAAAACAGAAGTTGCCATTCGGGCAGCCTTTAAAGCCATCATGGATGGAAAGCAGGTTGCTGTTCTGGTGCCGACTACAATTCTCGCCCAGCAGCATTACCGTACCTTCATCGAGAGATTTGAAGGCTATCCCGCCATTATCCATGTGCTGAGCCGCTTCCAGTCCCCAATCGAGCAAGCTGCTTCCTTAAAGCAGCTGAAGGAAGGAAAAGTTGACATCATCATCGGAACCCACCGCCTGCTGTCCAAAGATGTGGTGTTCAAGGACTTGGGTTTGGTGATTGTCGATGAAGAGCAGCGCTTTGGGGTAGCCCAAAAGGAGCGGCTGAAACAGCTGAGAAAATCAGTGGATGTGCTGACCCTGACTGCTACCCCCATCCCCCGGACGCTCCATATGTCTCTGGTTGGCGTCAGGGATATGAGCTTGATCGAAACACCTCCTGAAAACCGCTTTCCCATTAGGACTTATGTCATTGAGTACAATGATGAAGTGATCCGGGAGGCAATCCAGCGGGAGCTGGCAAGGGAGGGACAGGTTTACTTTGTCTATAACCGGGTTCAGACCATTGACCGGATGGCTGCCCACATTATGGACCTTGTGCCGGAGGCCCGCTTGGCAGTGGCCCACGGTCAGATGGATGAAAATCGGTTGGAGAGAATTATGTTGGATTTCTTGCATGGAGAGTATGACATACTCCTTTGCACTACTATTATCGAGACAGGCATGGACATCTCTAATGTCAATACCCTAATCGTCTACGATGCTGATCAGATGGGACTTGCCCAGCTGTATCAGCTGCGGGGGCGGGTCGGCAGAACAAACCGGGTGGCATATGCTTATTTCACCTATCGAAGGGATAAATTACTTACTGAAACAGCTGAAAAACGGCTCCAGGCCATCAAGGAATTCACTGACCTTGGCTCGGGCTACAAGATTGCCATGCGGGATCTTGAGATCCGGGGAGCTGGGAATCTCCTGGGTCCGGAGCAGCACGGCTTTATCGCCTCGGTGGGCTTTGAGCTCTACTGCCGCCTGCTGGAAGAGTCTATCCGGGAGCTTAAGGGCGAAGTTAAACAGGAACCGCCTGAGCCGGTAATTGACTTGGATATCGATGCTTACCTGCCGGACAGCTATGTGGCAGATCCGGCCCAGAAGGTGGAGTTTTACAAACGAATAGCCGAACTGGACAGTAGAGATGAAGCTGGTGAGCTCCTGGAGGAAATCGAGGACCGTTTCGGAGAGGCTCCAGCTGCTGCCTACAATCTCCTTGCCGTTGCCCGAATCAAGGTGTTGGCCAGGGAGCTGGGAATAGGAAGTATCAGTCAAAAGAGGGATCAGTTTATTATCCGCATGCTGTCCGGCCTCGATGTACCAGAAGCAGCGCTGCGGAGATTGCCCGGACTGCCTGGAAAAAAGCTGCGGTTCTTGGCAAGAAGAGGTTCTCAGCTTAGATTCCGCAGCTTGACCCGAGATGGTCAAGAGGTTCTAGGTGATTTGGAACAGGTACTGGTTGCAATGCGGGAGGCTCTAGTTGAACCCAGTGTGGTCTGAAACCGTGGCGGCAAGCTGGGAACAGGCAGTGGCAATGAATAAAAGTGCTATACCGGCTATATACTATCTGTGACGACTGAGTGCGCCCAACATAAAGGAGGGGTGCTGTTTGAAGGCAACCGGTATAGTTCGAAGAATTGATGATTTAGGCCGAGTCGTAATCCCTAAGGAGATTCGCCG
>JAAYGR010000207.1 GCA_012727675.1 Bacillota bacterium | reverse complement strand
GGGGCCTCGTTGTAAGCGAGTGCCGATCCTCCTAAGAGCAGAACAATAAGGAGCGATACAGTGAGAAACCAAGGTAGTCTCCTCATACTGATACCTCCTTCTTAAATTCCTTACTTACCAAAAGCGTCACCGTTTCCCAGCTTGACCACTTAAATTGACCAATTACCGCCCACAATCACCCCCGCAGCCTTTGTATGCAACCAACCGTATATTCGTCAGAATGATCACAATATCCTTCCTTAGATACAGCTATGAATGAAAATCAGCACATAAAACGAATAAAATGAATTATCAGGAACTTCGCTTTAGAAAGCACAAACTGCCATCCGAAGGCGCAATAACAGCTCTACCGCCCCAAAGTCACCATGGGAATAGAAATAATTTAGTACAACCTGGCTCTTGGTTCACAGTTCTAAGACAGGACTAGGCCGATGAATGCAGAATTGGATTCAGTGGCATTAGTTACCGACGCAGCAATTGGGGAATCCACAATACAATTGTTAGGAGCAGGATATGACTAGTTCTATCTCTACTATCAGCATCTTTTGGCGGGTTTTGATGATCTTCTCCTTAAGTATCTTTGGTGCAGCGGCTAGAAAGGCCGGTTGGTTTAAGGAAGAGGCGAGGGAGACAATAGCTAACATCATATTAAATATAACTCTGCCTTCTCTCATATTTGTCGCGATGACCAGTGATGTAACTTGGGAAAGGCTGGTCTTGGGAGCTGCAGCTCCGATTCTGGGTTTGGGGCTTGTCCTGGTGATGATGGCAATTGGAGCTTTGCTGGCTAGAATCATGCCGCTGGCAGATTGGCGCAGAGGGACTTTTATCGTGCTGTGTTCCATGCCCAACTCAAGTTTCATTGCCTTTCCAGTCGCCCTCACGGTCTTTGGCCAAGAAGGACTTGCATATGCCGTGTTGTATGATGTGGGAGTGACGATCGCCCTTTGCACTGTGACAATCCTTGCACTTCAGGATGGGACGGGGGAAAAGGGAAGCTGGAAAGCGCTGATCAATCCCTGCTTGATTGCTACACTTCTGTCTCTAATACTCAATATGGCAGGCATCAACATGCCGCAGCTTGTGCTGGAACCCCTTCGGATAATGGGTAATGCCACAACGCCCCTGGCTATGCTGATGATGGGATATCTCTTGGCAGGCCTCAATGTGAGCTCAGATACTTTTACCCTTGAGCTTTGGGTTGTGGTAGCGTCTAAGCTCCTGTTTTATCCTTTGCTGGCATACATCGTATTGCTGCCGCTAAAGCTGGATCCCCTCGTCAGGACTGTAAGCATCATGGTCGCAGCAATGCCCAGCATGGCCAGCACTCCAGTTTTTGTTGAAAAATACGGGGGAGACAGTGATTTTGCTGTAACGGGAGTGTTCGTTACGACGCTGCTCAGCATCGTAACGATCCCGTTGATGGTTGGGTGGTTGGGGTAAGGATGGGAAACCCACCCCTTGCCTGGATAGGCGAGGGCGGGGTTTCAGTGTGCCCAGCATGTCTGCTGAGCCGATGGGTTGGAAGAAACCCTGTCGCCTAACTAGCGGGAAGACAATCCGTAGGCTAGGGCGGCACTGGTAACGGTGGGGTCTGAAGGAAGCCGAAGGAAGAGCATGGAACGTAGCGCATGCGAACCGATGTTGGCCCTCTAGGTGGGTAACCTTGCTGAGAGTGGGAAAGCCCGAAAGCTAGTTGACCT
>JAAYGR010000206.1 GCA_012727675.1 Bacillota bacterium | reverse complement strand
TGGCTCGTAGGGGCAAATTGGCTTCCGAACGGCTCAAAATGGAGGCTGCAGAGGAAGTCGGCTTTGCGGATAAGGTACGGGAAAGTGGCTGGGACAATGTCACCACCAAGGAAATCGGGCTGATGGTCCGGGAAATGATCCGGCGGGGTGAAAGGGTTCTTGCCCAACAAAGACAAGAAGATCAGACCTAATATCCCAAATTTGCACCGAGCAAGCATAAACCTCCCCGGTCAGTGGCATCCTAGTAGCAAACCTCGAACTTAACTCGTACTCCCTACATATCCCGTACCTGCAGGGATATGAAGGGGAAAGTCCAAGGTAGAACGCTCCCGAAAAGCCATGCATCTCGGGCAGAATCTGCTTTGGATGAGTTTAGGTTCGAGGCAGTCGATGAACTAGGTCGCTTGGAGAAAATCGATGCCCAAGGCTGGGTTAAATGGCTTACTCTCCAAGAATGACCGGACTGGGCAGGAAAAAGGAGTTTCCTGCCCGTATCTCATGTCTCCGCCCTGGAAATCACAAAACCGAAGGTGGCACCTTCCCCGGGCTTGCTGGTGGCAAAGACCTCTCCTCCGTGGTTTTCAATAATCCCTCGGGAGATGGCAAGACCCAAACCAGTGCCTTTCTTGCTCTTTTCCCTGGATTTATCCGCTTTGTAGAACCTTTCCCAGACATAGGGAAGCGCTTCCGGGTCAATACCGCTGCCTGTATCGGCCACTTTCACGATCACCCGTGTATCAGATGCTTCAACAGAGACTGTTATCTTCCCGCCAAATTCGGTATACCGCAGGGCATTGTCTAAGAAATTGGTCAAGACCTGCTGCAGCCTGTCACTGTCTCCAAAGACCAGTATCTCTTCGCCTTCCTTGGGAGATATCACCTCAGACCGCAGCTCTATCCCCTTTTGAGCAGCTTGGGGCCCAAAGACATTTTGCACCCGAAACACCAGCTCCCTAATGTCAAGAAGGTCAAAGGAGATGCTCATGCTGCCGGACTCAAGTTTAGCTAAGTCCAAAATATCGTCAATCAGGCGGCTCAGCCTCAGGGCTTCATCTCTGACAATTCCAAGGTAGCGTCCCCTTGTCCTTTCATCGCTGACAGTGCCGTCTAATAGCGGCTCCACAAAGCCCCGGATTGACGTCAGGGGTGTGCGAAGCTCATGGGTGACATTGGCCAGAAAATCCCTGCGCATATTCTCAAGGCGCCTCGCCTCACTGACATCTTGCAGGAGAATCACACTTCCCACCAGTTCATCCCGGCGGCGTATGGGACTTCCATAGGCCCGCAGGACAACCATGGGAAACGGCGAGATATCCAGCACCTCCACCTGTCCCGTGGTGTTCACTTTCTGGGAAAGGTCAAGGAGCGGCACCGGCAAATCATCCAGCTTTAGCCTATCCAAGGGTATGTGGCCAACTCGTAAAAGCTCCCGGGCTTGGGAATTGATCCACAAGAGCTGGTTCTCCTTGCTGACCGCGATCACACCTTCATCAATACCAGAGACGATACTCTGGAATTTGTCCCTTTCTTCCTGAAGGTCGGCAAGGCTTCTCTCCAGGTTCTCAGCCAGCAGGTTGATAGCTTCCCCCAGCTCTCCCAACTCATCTTGGGTCTCAATGGGCACCCGCCGCCCGAAGACACCCCGGGTCATTTCCTGTGCTAAATCTGTCATTGCCCGCAAAGGACCGGTAATGCTTCGGGACAACCCCAAGCCCACCAGATTGGATACCACTAGGGCGAACAGTGAAGCAGCAAAGACAAGATTCCTGACGTGATCTACGGTTTGGGTGATGGCCGATACAGGTGTGTACATGAATAAAGCGCCCAGCACCTGATTTCCCACGGTAATGGGCACCGCCACGGTAACCATCGGCATCTTAAACCTCCCTGACCGCCCTCGGCGGGTTACCACTGTGCCGTTCATCACCTCACTAAACTCATGAACATCCAGCCGCAGTCCTTCCCATTCAGTGGAGCCGGAAGATGTGGCAACAATCAAGCCTGAACGGTCAACCAGCCAAACATGGGCCTGCAGGAATTCGCTCATATTCTCCAGGACCATCCGGGCCTGGAATGTCAGGGGACGCCCCTGGACAACATCCTTCACAATCTCCACAACGGCTTGTCCCCTGGAAAGAAGCAGTTTTTCCTGCTCTGTAAAGAGATAATCAGAAAGCATACTGGAAAACAGCACACCCAGCACGCCAAGGCTTAACACCGTGACGGTGATATAGGACACGATCAACCTGGTTCTAATGCTGACTTTTACTGTCACCGCCTTGTTCCTCCCGGTGCTCTTCAAATTTGTATCCTACACCCCAAACAGTAGTAATGCTCCAGGGCTGCTTCTTATCTGAAACTGCCAGTTTTTGCCGCAAACGCTTAATATGGGCATCTACTGTGCGTCCGTCGCCGACAAAATCATAACCCCAAACGTTAGAGAGAATCTGTTCCCGGGTGTAGGCCCACCCCGGCCTTTCGGCCAAGAACACCAAGAGATCAAACTCCTTGGGAGTCAGGGCCACCGGCTGCCCATCTACGGTCACCTCATGGCGGACTACATCAATGTGTAATCCCGGAAAATGAAGCACCTTCTCCCTATTCTCCTGCCGCTGCACCCTCCGGAGGATTGCTTTGACCCGAGCCACCACCTCCACTGGATTAAAGGGTTTCACCACATAGTCATCGGCTCCTAATTCCAACCCTAGGATGCGGTCATAATCCTCCCCCTTGGCCGTCAGCATAATAATGGGTACAAAGCTCTCCTGCCTCACCGCCCGGCAGACCTCCCAGCCATCCAGCTTGGGCATCATCACATCTAGAATCAAGAGATCAGGATTTTCTTCCCTGGTTACCCGCAGGGCTTCCTGTCCATTCAGGGCTGTCAGCACCTCATAATCATCTTTTTCCAAGTAGAGAGACAAAAGCTCCAGTACATTGGGATCATCATCTGCAATCAGTACTTTTCCCTTACTCACCGCTCCTCTCCCCTTACCGTAAGTCTATATTGATTTAAGTATATCATGGAGTTTAAACGGAAACCAAAAACCCGCCGATGGATCGGCGGGCTTGGTAAACCAATGTTCAGCAGGCTAGTCGATGCCTACCTGTTTGCTGAGAAAACTAGCCGCGGTCTCAGCCACTTTGAGTTCGAAATCCCCCAGCTGCCGATCATCGGCTGCTAGAAGAACTGTGCCCAACAGATCTCCCGTAGGACTTATAATCGGTGCAATGACTAGAGAACGAATTGCATAGTCCTTAGGCCATTCTAAGTACGACTCCTTCTGCAATTGGTCCGCGTGAACCACCATTGACTTACGGTCCACAGCGACCTTCTTTAGAGCATTATTGACGGGCCGTTCCTGCATGACCTTTATATCTTGACTGCTGGCTATAACCTGGTCTTTGTCGGTAATTAAGGCCTGACACTCCGTCGACTGCTCCAAAGCTTCTACGTATCCTTCGGCTTCTGTCCGCAATCCCCAAAGGGGGGAGAACTTCTTCAAGACAATCTCGCCGTTGGCCTCAGTAAAGATCTCTATGGCATCGCCCTCATCGATCCGCAGCTGTTTTCGCAGTTCCTTGGGTACAACAACTCTCCCGAGTTCATCTATTCTACGCACAATGCCTGTTGCTTTCATCATCCGACCTCCTCGCTACTATTCTGACCACCTGAGTTA